>CALKGI010000296.1 GCA_938085045.1 uncultured Alteromonadaceae bacterium | reverse complement strand
AGTAAACGCATTAAAAGTTAAATTTGGTGCCGACAAAATTGAAAACATTAACGTAAAACTCATCATCGATGCAAATTCACAAAAATTGGCTTACTTAGTAGATTTCTTAGATTCAGATAAAGTGTCTCGCCCATCAGCGGTTGTTGATGCAAAAACTGGCGATATGATTAATTCGTGGGATGCCATTACGCATAAAGGCAAACCGGGCGGCGGCAATACTCCAACAACTACTCCAGCACAAGCAACTGGCCCGGGCGGCAACGAAAAAACCGGTCAATACTACTACGGTACTGATTTCCCAGCTTTAAACGTGAGTGCTGACACTTCAGGCAACTGTTACATGGAAAGCGAAAACGTAAAAACTGTCGACATGGGTAACTCAACTAGGCGTGGTAACTTGTTTGATTTCACTTGTCCTGAAAACACTTATAAAGCCGTAAATGGTGCTTATTCTCCACTTAATGATGCACACGCTTTTGGTAACGTAATCTTTGATATGTTCGGCGATTGGTATGGCGTAACACCTTTAAGCCAAAAACTTGAAATGCGTGTTCATTATGGCCGCAACTACGAAAATGCTTTTTGGGATGGTACTGCAATGTCTTTTGGTGACGGTGCAACAACTTTCCACCCATTAGTAAGCTTAGATGTATCAGCACACGAAGTTAGCCACGGTGTAACAGAGCAGCGTTCAGGTTTGGTTTACTCTGGCGAATCAGGCGGCATGAACGAAGCTTTCTCTGACATGGCGGGTGAAGCGGCTGAAAACTTCATGAATGGTTCAAACGATTGGATGGTTGGTGAGCAAATCTTTAAAGGTCCAGGTGCATTGCGTTATATGGATGACCCAACAAAAGACGGTCGTTCAATTGGTCACGCATCAGATATGACTTCTGGCATGGACGTACATTACAGCTCTGGCGTATACAACAAAGCATTCTACTTCTTAGCCACAACTAACGGTTGGTCTGTACAGTCTGCTTTTGGTGTAATGCTTAGAGCCAACGATTTGTACTGGACTTCAAGCTCAACTTTCAACGCAGGTGCCTGTGGTGTTGAGTCAGCTGCAAGTGACATGGGTTTGAGTGTTTCAGATGTAACTGCTGCCTTTGCTCAGGTTGGTGTTAGCTGTCAGTAATTGCTGAAAGATTTAAATAAGCGGGGATAAATCCTCGGCCTACGAAAAGCCTCGCGATGCGGGGCTTTTTTGTGTTTGGGTGGAGGAAGGTGAGGCTTCGAAAGGGGGCTGGAGGTGCGGAGGCTCCGCAACGGGGGTCAGAACACTTGAAGCGCAGGGACAGGCAAGCTGTCCACTAACCTTCAAGTGGTCTGACCCCAGCCGGAGGTGGTATATGTTCCTACGGCCCAACCTTTCATTCCCACCCGCGCAATCCACCCAAACTTTCACTTCGCCACAATTGTGTTACATCAAACCAACTAACTATAAATTTAATATTTATAGAAAAGTATCCAATTGTATTGTATTGCCTACCTAGTTAATCAGTATGTAACATCATGAATTTATATGTAATTAATTGTAACTCTGACCATTTGGCCAAAGCGGGTAAAAATGCAATTGTGTCAGTGATCGAATTTTATTCAGTAAAGTTGCATCTGCAAGATTCGCAATTGTTTAATTTTTGTAATAGATTTTGTTCCGTCAGCAACGTGGTGCTTTTGCAACATTAAAGTATTCATGCGTTGTTTTGCGTAAACGCCGCTTAAGAGCGTTCAGTACGGTTAATTACAAACAACAAGAATAACTGAAATCTATTAGATAAAAATCTAACTAATAAAAGAGAATAAAAATAACATGAAAATTCAAAACATTTCGAAAATCTGTGCAGCAGTCGCTTGCGCACTTTCTTTTTCAGCCGCAGCGGCGAATATCCAAGATGCCTCTATTATGGCCAAAGGATACTCGGGCGATAACATCAACCATGTGTTGGGTTTGGCTAATGGCAACCAGAAATTAAAGGCTGTGAAGGCCATCGATGTAGGCAACGGTAAAACTAAGGTTCGTTTCCAACAAGAATATAAAGGCATTCCTGTTTATGGTTACAACTTGGCAGCGACTAAATCTGCCATGGGCGTTTACTCAGATGTTTCGGGCAAGTTCTTAAACCTCGAAAATCACATTATTATGACCAAACCACGTATCTCGGCCGAAAAAGCCATGGCAAGTACGTTAAAAAATGACAAGTCGGTTGGTCGTAACGCAGGTTCTAAAGCACTGAGCAAACTGAGTAAGTCGGTTTATAACCAAGAGAATGATCTGTTCATTTATATGGTTAAAGACAAACCAACACTGGTTCATCGCATTTCTTACGTGGTACCTGCCGAGCAAGGTGAAGAGCCTTCGCGCCCGGTTTATTTCATCAATGCCGCAACTGGTCAAACTGAATTGGCTTACGACAACATTCAGTATGCCGAGGCAACAGGCCCGGGTGGTAACCAAAAAGTGGGTAAATATCACTATGGTACTGACTTTAGTGCGATGGATGTTCAACAAAGTGGTGACACTTGTACTATGAACAGCACTAACGTGAAAACCGTTGATATGAATCATGGCAGCTCAGGCAGCGCGGCTTATTCGTTCACTTGTCCTGAAAACACTCATAAAGAAATCAATGGTGCTTACTCTCCTTTGAATGATGCACATTACTTCGGTAACGTAGTATTTAACATGTACGATGCCTATGTTGGCACTGCACCGTTGTCATTCCAATTGGCAATGCGTGTTCATTACCAAAACAGCTACGAAAATGCATTTTGGAATGGTACTGCCATGACATTTGGTGATGGTAAAAATACTTTCTATCCATTGGTTAGCCTTGACGTTTCTGCTCACGAAGTTAGCCATGGTTTCACTGAACAAAACTCTGGTTTGGCTTATCGCGTGCAATCGGGCGGCATGAACGAAGCTTTCTCTGATATGGCCGGTGAAGCAGCCGAGTACTTCATGAATGGCACCAATGATTGGTTAGTTGGCCAGCAAATCTTCAAAGGTAACGGCGCTTTACGTTATATGGAAGACCCTACAAGAGACAATCGCTCAATTGGTCACGCCAGCGATTACACCAGCGGCATGGATGTTCATCATTCATCGGGCGTATTTAACCGCGCATTCTATTTGTTAGCCAATACCGCAGGTTGGGATACAGCCAAGGCATTTAGCGTAATGGCCCTTGCCAACCAAACGTACTGGACAGTAAACAGCACATTCGACGAAGGTGCCGATGGTGTTTGTAACGCCGCAGCCGACAAAGGCTTCAGCAAAGCAGATGTTAAAGCTGCATTTACTACGGTGGGTGTTACGGCCGCAGCTTGTGGTGTTATTGTAGTGCCAACGGGTGAATTGGTTAAAGGTGTCGCACAAACAGTTAATGGTGACAAAGACAGTGACACACGCTTTACCTATTTAACGCCTGCTTCTGTTGCTACGGCTTCTGTAACTATTAGTGGCGGTACTGGTGATGCTGATCTTTATGTTAAGTTCGGTGCTCAGCCATCTTCTACAAGCTACGATTGTCGTCCATACAAAAATGGCAACGACGAAGTCTGTAGCTTTGATACGGCACAAGCAGGTACTTATCATGTAATGTTAACTGGTTACTCTGCCTATAGCGGCGTATCTATTGTTGCAGATCACACCGAAGCCGGCACTGGTAATGGTGATAGCGGTCAGGTTGACAACATCAGCGTTGGCAATGGCGATTGGAAACATTACACATTAGATGTGCCAGCAGGTGCGGCTGATTTGAATGTGACCATTAACGGTGGCTCTGGTGATGCTGATATGTATGTCACTCATGGTTCACAGTCTACTACCAATAACTATGATTGCCGTCCGTATAAGGTTGGTAATACAGAAACTTGTACATTCGCAACACCAGCTGTTGGTACTTGGCACATCGACATTCGCGGTTATACTGCTGCAAGTGGCGTTAACATGGCGTGGAGCTATAAATAAGGCGATTTGTAACTCGTTGCAAAACCCAATGTAGGGGTTGGCCCACAGCCACGCCGCCCCTACGGTTCATTTATCGAAATAAATGATTTTTCCTCCCTTAATCGGTTTTTACTCAGTTGACCGATTAAGGGATTTTTGTATGTGCCATATTTCCCAAAACAAAAGTCCAACATTAATTTTTCTCATCTATTCAAGTTTCGCCATTTTAAAAATAACCACGGCTTTGTCGTTACTTTGAAGTCAATGAATAAGTCTAGGTATTAACACCGTAAAGCAATCTTATTTGGCTACAAGCTGCTATTTTAGCGTGATTATTCGAACGGGAACCGACAGTTAACTGGGTCAATTGAGGCGTTTTTTAGCACTGCAAAATTGCCGCCAAATTAGCCGCTTTTGCCATACAAAATGTCTTAATAGCGCCAGCTTATTGAGCAAATCCTTATTTTTTACACTTTTCTTGGCACAAATTATGCGCATTTTGACCGTGCATTTTTTTTGAATTTTTTTTTTAGCGCAAAATAAACCGTTTCTTTTGATGGTAAATCGACTTTCTAAATACGGTTATCTCATTGAAATTAAAGATTAAAAGTTTTACGTTGACGTAAAGGTTAAGTTTTCTGAATTGGTGTTTTTACTCAAATACAATGAATTTTTTGTAGTCTCTTTGTAATTAAGTGTAGCAATTGTTGTTTTTTTGTTATAACTTTCCTGTCGTTGACACGACGAGCTGTTAAAACTTTGGTTTTAGGAGACTCAAGTGCGACACAAGTTAGGGATGGTATATTTTTAAAGCTCAGTCTGTATAGAGCTGATAGCGTTTCTAAAATCTAACAAATAATAACTCTACAATAATAATTTAAGAGAATAAAAACTAAAATGAAAATTCAAAACATTTCAAAAATCTGCGCAGCAGTCGTTTGTGCCTTATCTATGTCAGCTACAGCCGCCAACACCATCGACGCTTCAGTCATGGCTAAAGGCAACAGTGGTGACGATATCAACGCCGTTATGGGTTTAACTAACAGCAAGACTCAAATGAAAGCTGTTAGAGACATCGATGCGGGCAATGGCATAACTCAAGTTCGTTTCCAACAGACTTACAATGACGTACCAGTATTTGGTTACAACGTTGCAGCCACTAAAACCTCTATGGGCGTTTTCACTAACGTTCAAGGTAAAGTGCTTGATTTAAGCAACCAAATGATCATGACTCGTCCACACATTTCTGCTTCTAAAGCCATGAACGCAGCAATCAAAAACGACAAGCATTTAGGTCAAGGCGATGCTAAAGGTATCTACAACAAACAAAACGATTTGTTCATCTACATGGTAGATGGCAAAGGCCAATTGGCTCATCGTTTATCTTATGTAGTACCTGCACAAGATGGCGGCGCTCCTACTCGTCCAGTATTCTTCATCAATGCTCATACTGGCGAAACTATCTATGCTTACGATAACATCCAACACGCTTCTGCTACTGGCCCAGGTGGTAACACTAAAACTGGTCAGTACAACTACGGTACTCAGTTTGCAGCAATGGACGTAACAACTAGTGGTTCTAACTCAGTAATGAGCAACACTAACGTTAAAACCGTTAACTTGAACCACAGCACTTCAGGTTCTTCTGCTTACTCTTTCTCTGGTACTAACAACACTCATAAAGCTATCAACGGTGCATATGCGCCTTTGAATGATGCACACTTCTTCGGTGGTGTTATCTTCAACATGTTTAATGATTGGTTGGGTACTGCACCGTTGACTTTCCAGTTGACTATGCGTGTTCATTATTCAAACAACTACGAAAATGCATTCTGGGACGGCTCAGCAATGACTTTCGGTGACGGACAAAACACTTTCCACCCACTGGTTAGCCTTGACGTTTCTGCACACGAAGTAAGCCACGGTTTCACAGAGCAAAACTCTGGTTTGGTTTACAGCGGTATGTCAGGTGGTATGAATGAAGCTTACTCTGATATGGCTGGTGAAGCAGCAGAGAGCTACATGAATGGTTCTAACGACTGGATGGTTGGTGAGCAAATCTTTAAAGGTACCGGCGCATTGCGTTACATGCAAGATCCTACTCAAGACGGTTCTTCAATTGGCCACGCTAGCAACTTCTACAGCAGCATGGACGTTCACCATTCATCAGGTGTTTATAACCGTGCATTCTACTTACTAGCTAACACATCTGGTTGGTCTACTCGTACAGCTTTTGAAGTAATGACTTTGGCTAACCAATCTCATTGGACTGCTAACAGCACATTCGACGAAGGTGCTTGTGGTGTTGAAGCGGCTGCAACGACTAAAGGTTACACAGTTGCTGACGTAACTGCTGCATTTGCTACAGTTGGTGTTGCTTGTGGCGGCACTGGCGGCGGCGGAACTGGCGGTGGCACTTTGGTTAAAGGTGTATCACAGTCTGTTTCTGGCGGAACTGGCAGCGAAACTGCTTTCTCTTACGATGCAGCTACTGGTGCTGACGTAGTAACCATCTCTATCTCTGGTGGTTCAGGTGATGCTGACCTTTATACCAAAAAAGGTGGCACTCCAACGACTTCAAGCTACGACTGTCGTCCATACGCTTCAGGTAACAACGAAACTTGTACAGGTTCTGGTGCTGGTACTTACGGCGTAATGGTTCGTGGTTACTCTGCTTATTCAGGTACTACTATCCTAGCTGACAACACCACTACTGGTGGCGGCGGCGGAGCAAGCGGTTCTGTTCCTAACATTTCAGTTTCTACTAGTGAGTTCAAACAGTGGACTTTAGACCTTCCATCAGGCGCGTCTAACGTAGAAGTTTCTATCAGCGGCGGAACTGGTGATGCTGACTTGTATACTCGTGATGCAGGAACGCCTACGACTTCAAGCTACGATTGTCGTCCATACAAAGCAGGTAACACTGAAACTTGTACTGATGCAACGCCTAACTCAGGCACTTACTACATCGGTATTCGTGGTTACTCTGCTGCAACTGGCGTAACAATGAACTGGTCTTACGAGTAAATCGTACTGAATGATATCACCTTGCTTGCGAGGTGAATTCTGAATCAAAATAAACCCGGCTTCTGCCGGGTTTTTTTGTACATGGATGTACTTATCCTCGAACGCACAGGGATGTGCAAGTTCGGGGGTTAATGTCATGGATGTACTTATCCTCGAACGCACAGGGATGTGCAGGTTCGGGGGTTGATGTACCTGTTCTTTGGTCTACCGTATATGGAGATCCCTTTAAATTGATACCGGGATTCTCTGGCATGGCCAGATAGTGCTGCAATGTTTTGGATGCTATAGTTTTAGGCGTTGCCGTAAGTCTGGCTTTGGGAAGAGAGTTTGATGAAAGATGGAGATTGTTGAATTATTTTCGTTGTGCGCTGTGGTCGATGTGTAGAATGTCGATTTGATCTGCCAAAACCCTATAAACAAGGACAAAAGGGGTTTTGCTTATGACCAATTCTCTGGTTCCAAGTTCCCTTCCGGCCCGACCCATAAATGGGTGCTCAGTTAATAATGATTCAGCTACCTCAATTATTCTCAATACTTGTTTAATGGCAGCAATGGGGTTTTCTTGGGCAATAAAGGCCTCGATGGATTCAAGGTTTTCACTGGCATTATGAGTCTACTTTAGCTGCAAGCTTTTTCTCCCATTTGCTTTTCATATCGGCGTGACTGATAACCCGTCCGGCATCTGCATCAGCAATACCTTTTTGGACTGATTGACGAAAAGTGACCTCGCGAGCCACATCATCCCATGTTGCCTGATCAGACAATTGATCGGCCAAACGATGCATTTCATCTTTGATTGCAACTGCTTTTTGCATAATTAACACCTGTTGTTGACTTCTATTAACAGTTTAAATGATCGTAGTAGCTATCGCCACCAGTAAACATCATCAGCGATTGTTGCTGGAGTTGTCGTTACCCATCAACCCCAATAACAAAATCAGCTCCGCCACTTTGCACAACAAAACTTTCTACCCCATTAATCACTTTCAGTTCGGCAACCTCAGCCAACTGGTAATACACATTACGATGAAATCGAGCCTGTAAGCCACGGTGAACATTCAAATAAAGTGGGGCTGGTTGGCCACCAATAGGTAACGTCATCGCATACTGCTCAGACAACACAAACTCATCACCTACATTGGTGGTAAATACTATCATTTCACTTTCTTGACGCCACTGGGTCACGACAAAAGCGGCATCTTCTACCTTTATACGTACCTTCTCGACTGGGGTGACCAAAAAGTACTCGTTGTCTCTTATTGTTAATACCGATGCAAACAGTTTGACCAGCGGCAATCGGTTAATGGGGCTGCCCATGTAGTGCCAAACACCATCGGCTTTTATCTCGATATCCATGTCGCCACAAAACGGTGGATCCCACTGTTCAACTGGCGGATGTTTGTTGCTAATACCTAGCTGCTGGGTCAATTGGTTGATGTTCATAGCGGGTTCCGGTAGCATGACTTTTTAAGTAGCTTCTACTAAATTTCAATCAAAAACAACGCTTAATAGGATTAATATGAAAGCCGGTGTGAGCATCTTTCGTGACCGCAATGGTGTTGCCCATATTCAGGCAGAATCTGTGGCTGATTTGTACTGGGGGCAAGGTTTTGCTCATGGTACAGACCGCTTGATGCAGATGTGCTTAATGCGTGTATTGGGTCAGGGTCGATTGTGTGAATTGCTCCACGACGATGACGACAGTTTGAATATCGACCGTTTTTTTCGTCGTATGAATTGGTCGAAAAACGTTTGTAAAGAATTAGAAAAACTCAACGTCGAAGACCACGCCGCACTCGAATCATATTGCCTTGGTGTTAATGCTGCTTTGGCTAAGTCTTACCCGTGGGAATTTAAAGTATTGGGCTTTCACCCTGACCCATGGAAGCCAAAAGACTGTATTTTAATGTCACGCATGCTGGGTTATTTGACGCTGGCACAATCACAGGCTGAAATCGAGCGGCTGTTTATTGAAATGGTGCAGGCGGGGATCAGTAAAGCCAAGCTAGATGAATTGTTTCCCGCAATTCTTGGCGGTTTTGACTTAGAACTCATCAAGAAAATCACCTTAGGCGAGCGTATCGTCGAACCTTCATCACTTTGGAATCAAACAATGCCACGCATGATGGCATCTAACAATTGGGTTGTTCACGGCAGTAAAACCAAATCGGGTAAACCTCTGTTGGCTAACGACCCACATCTTGAAGCCAACCGGCTGCCCAATGTGTGGTATGAATCTGTGTTGATTGGTGGCGACAAGTATATGATGGGCGCGTCTTTACCGGGTATTCCGGGTATTTTGTCGGGTCGTAACAATGATGTGTCATGGGGGGTAACTTATGCCTTTTTGGACAGTCTCGACTCGTGGGTTGAGCAATGCCAAGACGGTCGTTATTTTCGTGAAGGTGGTGTTGAAGGTGAAGGGGCTTGGCATGATTTTGAAATGCGCAAAGAGGTTATTCGCCGTAAAAACAACCCAAGTACTTTAATGGTTTATTTTGAAAATGAACATGGTTTGCTCGACGGCGACCCCAATGTCGAAGGTTTTTATTTGGCGACTCGCTGGGCGGCGAACGATGCCGGCGTGGCCAGTGTTGTTGCGGCCATGAATCTGTGGCATGTCAATACCGTTGCCAGTGCTAAAAATTGTATCAGTAAAATTGAGACTGGCTGGAGTTTTGTATTGGCCGACACCCATGGTGATATTGCTTTTCAAATGACCGGTCTGGTGCCCATTCGCGACAAAGGCATCAGCGGTTTTGTGCCGCTGGCAGGATGGGAGTCTAAGAACAACTGGCAAGGTTTTTATCCACCGCATCTTTTGCCCAATTGCACCAATCCTGACAATGGTTTTTTGGTCACTGCCAATAATGATTTGAATAAGTACGGCGTTGTCAGCCCAATCAACGCCTGCATGGGATCTTATCGTGCCGAGCGCATTGCCGACTTGTTGTTAGAGGCCAAAAGCCTGACTTTTGAAGATATGCGAAAAATTCAGTTTGATGTCTACTCGATTCAAGCCGAAGAATTCATGAACATAATCAAACCCTTGCTACCAGACACTCCGCAGGGCAATATCTTGCGTGATTGGGATCTTAAATACGACATCCATTCTAAAGGGGCTTATCTGTTTGAACGGGCTTTAAAGTGCATTTACCACGATGTGTTTGCCACTAATGGTTTGGGTTCGAAGGTGTTTAAGTTTTTATCACAAGATACCGGGGTTTTTATCGATTTTTATGGCAATTTCGATGCGGTGTGTATGCGCGAAGAGTCGGTGTGGTTTGATAACGCCAAGCGTGATGATATTTTTAAGATAGCTGTTGAACGAGCCTTGCAGGGTGCCCCAAGAACTTGGGGTGAAACCCAGCACTTCATGCTTAAAAATATCTTTTTTGATGGTAAGGTGCCAAGTATATTTGGTTTTGACAAAGGGCCTATAACGGCAATGGGAGGCCGGGCAACCATCCACCAAGGTCAGATATACCGTCGTGATGGCCGCGAAACCACCTTTATGCCATCAATTAGAATGGTGACCGATATGGCACGTCATGAATTACACAGTTGTTTGCTGGGAGGTCCGTCAGACCGGCGGTTTTCGAAGTGGTATGACAGTGATATTGTTAATTGGAAAAAAGGCATTTATAAGTTGCTCAGTCCGATGCCCAAGAAAAAATACCGCTTTAAATAAAGGTCATTTACCTTTTGGCAAATTCAAATAAAAAGTCATTCCCGGGGTGTTGTCGCCTTTTTGTTGTCGATTGTTAGCATAACTCACTTTGCCCTTCATCATTGAGATTAACTTTTGAATCAAGACTAATCCGATACCAATGCCTGGTATCTGATGTTTTTCGGCATATTCGCTGCGAAAAAACGGTTCTAATAGTTTTTCCTCTTCTGCTGGGGTTAAACTCTCACCACAATCTTCAAAGCTAATCTGTATTTTATCTTCTTTGGCTTTGGCCGCGGTTATATTGATAAAACCACCAAAAGTGTTGAATTTTATGCCATTGGTCAACAATTCTTTGAGCACCTGAATAAGACGCTCTTGGTCGGCGGTAACTTTAAGCTGGGTGGGTTGATAATTGATGGTTACGTTATATTTTTTGGTTAAATCGTCACACAAAGTGATGGCTTCATTAAAGCACTCATTCAAATCACAACTGGTAATTTGAACATCCACTTTTTTATCTTCCATTTCGACAAAATCGAACATTTTTTCGATTAATTCGAGTAATTGAAAACCCCCATTAATAATGTACTCATTGTTTTTTAACTTTTCGGGGCAATCAGCCAATTTGATTGCTTGCACCTGAGCAAAACCAAGGATCGCGTTTAAAGGGGTTCTGAGTTCGTGGCTCATACGGGACAGAAATTGTGATTTGGCCTGACTGTCGGCCTGAGATTGTTCTTTTGCTTGAGTGAGTTCTTTGGTTTGTGCTTTGAAAATGGCATCGTAGGCGTTGATCATGCTTTTCATTTCTAACGCATCATGATTATCAGTACCTTGGAGTAATATATAAGGTTTGCCTGAGTGTTCAATCAATGAAAACGAAAAATCCAGCGAAAAATTCTGCCCTTGATTATTGAACACCTCAGTGTGGCGATGGACTCTTTTGCGGTCGGTTGCTTTACTTAGGTGTTTTATTTTCAAGGCTGGAAATATCGATTGAATGTCGATATTGGTGGTGTCACAACCATTGAGGCACCGCTTTGAAAAATGAGCATTATGCTCAACAAGCTTGAAAGAATTTGGGTCTATCAAAGCAATAGCTACTGTGAGGTGACTTGCTAAGTCGTCGCCTAATAAGCTGGTTGTTTTGATATCATCCACTGACTATCTGTTCCTTATAACTGGCAACAATGGCGATGATGGCTTTGATATCCGGTGAATCGACGCCAAGCTCTTCTAGGCATTCTTCAAGTAATTCGGCAACTTCGGTAAAATCTTCATTGGTGATCATCAAACCGGTGTGTGCCGTTTTTAAATCGGTGCCTTTGTAAATCGTTGGCCCCCCCAAAGCGGTGGCCAAAAAGTTGGTTTGGTGTTCAGCTAGCGTAGGAATATCAACACCCGAAAAATAATGGGCAACTTGAGGTGAATCTAGTAACTTTTGATAAAACAATCGAGTGAGTTGGTTGAAGGTGGCAAAGCCGCCATACTTATCGAACAATGATTGCATAATGACAAATATAATTGAGTTTGATGGTCAGTTTATATTGCTTGTTAATTAAGGGCAACCCTGAGCGCACCGCAAAGCTTAGCCATTTACAGTGTAATTTGTAGACTGCCTAGAGTTGTTCTACGCTTAGGAATATTTCGTTCATAATAATTTGTGGAAAATGTAGTGGAAAAAGCAACCAAGGTGCTGGTCGTTGATGATAGTCCGGTTATCAATCGATTGTTGACTGAAAACATTAAGTCACAACTGCATCTTGACGTGGTGTCAGCGTATACCATGAGGGAAGCTATTGATGCCGTCAGTTCAAATCCCAATCAGTTTTTTGTTGCCATTTTAGATTTAACCCTGCCTGATGCCCCCCATGGTGAAGTCGTTGATGCACTGTTAACACTAGGTATACGGCCGATTATTTTGACCGCCAACATGTCGGATGACCTTCACGATGAAATGATGGACAAAGCCATTATTGATTATGTGGTCAAGCGTAACCTCGGCGAAATGCAATATGTGATTGATCAGGTGCAGCGCTTATATGAGAATTTTGACCGACGTATTTTAATTGTCGATGATTCAAGGTTGTCGCGTAAGCTCCTCAGGTCACTTCTAGAACGTCACAACTTTACAGTAGAAGAAGCGGTTCATCCTGAGCAAGGGCTGACGATACTGAAGAACAATCCTGTTTATCATCTTTTGATCACCGATTTTAATATGCCTAAAATGACTGGCGCTGAATTCATCGCTAAGGTTCGCGCTACTTTCTCTCGTCAGGAGTTGGCCATATTGGGCGTATCAACGGTGGGCGGCGGCAGAGTGTCGGTGCAAATGCTAAAAGCAGGTGCCAATGACTTTATTACTCGGCCTTTTATGCATGAAGAGTTTTACTGTCGGGTCAATCAAAATATTGATGGTATTGCCAGTTATCAAAAACTAAAAAATCAGGCATTCAGAGATTTTCTAACCCATCTTTATAACCGCCGTTATATGTTCGAAACTGGCAATAGTTTGTATGAAAATGCCAAAAGAGAAAACATTACAATCGCAACCGCGATGATTGATATCGATTATTTTAAGAAGGTTAACGATACCTACGGACATAGCGTAGGTGATGATATGCTTAAACATGTATCAAAGCTGCTGACTAAGCATTTTCGCGACGGCGATGTCGTTGCGCGTATTGGCGGTGAAGAGTTTTGTGTATTGTGCATTAATGTTGATAAAGAGTCGGCACAAACGTTGTTTGAACGGCTTCGCTATCGAGTGATGGCAACACCTTTGGAGGTTGATGGGTTATCAATATCGGCGACTATTAGCATAGGTTACACGCTGGATTTGAATGAGTCTTTTGAGGCGATGGTCGGCAAGGCTGATGAGTTACTTTATAAGGCTAAAAACGGTGGGCGTAACAGGGTTGTTGGTAGTTGATGGGCGCTAAGGTCAGTCGCGCCTGTTCATCCATGAACCTGCGACATTAGGCCATCCATGGCCGTCAAAAGCTTTACACGGAGGAACGGAGCAACGGAGTTTCACGGAGGAAGACTAAAAAAGAAAAAATAAAAGATAAAAAGAAAGTGACCTGCTTGGCTTCTTTAAACCCCTTGAAATCCACAGAACCTATATGCCTTTGTTTTTAATTTTCCTCTGTGCACCTGCGTGTGAAGCTCTTGATTTTAAGCCGCAGGCGTCCAAGGCCTTAGCCAGAAAAGTCAAATCTCAACCGCAGGCCAAAGCAATGCAAGCCAAGGTTCGAGTTGTTTGAACTGGCCAAAAGGCAGCACTTGAGCAATGGTATATTCTGGTTCACTTGACTGTCGCAGTTGAAATTCTTCATAAAAAACGCCTTCACCATCTATAATAACCCCCACCTCAGGTTTGCTGATCTCTTCTCCTCGTGATTTGACTATACCAATTTCTTTATTGGCCAACTTAACATAAGTGCCCGGAGGGTAAATGCTGATTTGCGCCACAAACGATTTGGTTAAATGTTCGCAAACACTCTTTCCACGTTCGTTAAAAATGGCCTGCATCGCATCTCTAGACAATAGTTCTTCGCGATAGGCTCGCGAGCGAGTCGCGGCGGCATAGATGTCGGCAATGGCAATGATTTTACTGGGGGTCGACACCAAAAATTCTTTTAAGTGAAAAGGATAACCGCTGCCGTCGATGCGTTCGTGGTGATTGCGCACCGCATCAAGCCAAAAATTGTCATTAACACCCGCCTCAATCAACATTTGATAGCTGCGCATGGGATGGGTGCGAACCCGCTCTTCTTCTTCGTCAGTCAGGCCTGCGTCTTTAGTGTGCAGGCTTTGTTGTTCTTGGTAAAAGCTGATGTTTTGTGTCAGTGCTGCACACAACAAAGAGAGTTTGTCGGGTACTGGCATAAAAATAGAGCTGGCGACAATTTCACACATCACCGCACAATGAATAGGGTGTATTAACCAGTATTCACTGTCGTAGTCACTATGCACCGCACCCAGTACGGCATCTGGGGTTTGTGCACAATGATGTTGAATATCAAGTGCTAGTTGGTAGGTACAGCGAATAAAAGGTTCGTGCGATTGACGTTCAAGCAATTCAAAGGCGTTAGATAAATGAATTTTGAAGCGTGATACCAAGGCTTGTACGGTATCTTCGTTGTCTGGAAACTCGATTAAAAACAGGCCATCGCGCAGCAAATGTAGGCGCTGTGAATCGTTGACCAGCAGTTTGTTTTTGGCAAACAGCAATCGACCTGATTTGTTATAAACAGGGTAGGGCACCTGATCGCCAACAGTCAGTTGGCTGGCCTTCACACCGACTAGAATATCTTTTGATTTCATCATAGTGCCCTTTCGATTGTGCTGTTTATACGCTTGATTTAGTTTACATCAAGGGTTTGTCATTAAGGTTGATGCTGCCAGACTCACCTGTTAATTTAAATAGAATTTGTTCGTCTTTGAGCTCAATCATTTGTTGTTGCAATAGGTTGTCGATGAATTCTGGTGGCAATTGGCCGCTCATCATCACCAAACCTCTGGGTAGCTCGCCACTAACGGCGTATTTTAGTCCTTGCAGGGCAGCCATTGGGTTTTCAGTAAACTGGACTGGGTCAACAGCACTTAGATTGATGTTACCTATTAGGTCTATCGGCCCGGTAATGGTTTTGGCTTTGACGCTGTTAAGGGTAACGTTGATGTCTTCGCTGAGCAGGTTGGCAAACAGCTTCATTGATTGCGTAGGGTCATCAGGGTTTACCTGAAGTGCTTTGGCCGCTTCATAATAAGCTTTGGCGGCTTTTAGACCCATGTCGGCGGTAAAATTGAAAACCAAATCTTCAATTTGAGTGACAGGCTGTTGCGGGTTACCCACTTTAGCCAAAGACAATTCATTGTTAAGCTCACCACGACCGTCTTTTAGAATAACAGTAAAGGCCCATACCAAGTCGTTTAATACATCTGCCTTTTTGTCGGCTTGACTCATACTGACCGACTTGAGATTCAGTTTGAATTGTTGATCGCCAAAAGCACTGATTTGCTGTTCGCTAGGCGGTAAAATGTTGGTGCTACCATCTGCTGTGAGTTGATTAATGGTGATACTGCTGTCGGGTAGTCCAATGATTATATTGCCATAATTGGCTTTGTAAGTAAGCACGTCAGCATCTAATGTGCCGCTCATCTGCATCGGTTGAGTGTTCACTGTGACTAATTCACCAACGTCATTTTCGCTTTGCATCGACAACCCTTGCAGGTCAAAACGGGTGTTCATTGTGTAATCACCTGTCACCGAAAAGCTGGCATCTGTGATTAGCTTTGCCATGGGCTGGGTTTCATCTGCTAATTTTAGTTTTTGTGCTTTCATGCCCTCGTCGAACAACGTTTTGGCTTGACCTGAAAACACACTGTTTATAGTGACGCCTAAAAAACCATGGCTCATTTGGTTGTCAATATGGAAGGTAAGGGTGTCACTTTCAATGTCTTCTTTTAGTGGCGCAAATTGCGGGTTGGTCAAATCTAGTATCACGTCATAACCAAATGATGAACTGTACAGTCCTGATGTTTTGTCAGTCTCGACGAATTGCATGGCGTCTTGATACGGTTTACGTACCAAATCTATTTGGCTGGTTAGTGCTTTATGAGCGAAGTTGCCGCTAATATAAAAAGGGACGGTGGCCAAAAGGCCGCCTGTGACAACTAAGGCTGCGATGAGTTTTTTTGACATGAGAGTCCTGCCCGATTGGCGCTTATTTATTGAGTGAAAATACGATGAATAATTGGTGATTGAACGCGCACTTTGCCACAATCAGCGCAAACTAGCAAAAGTTGTTTGTAGTCTGTATCCTAACGCTCTATTCCCTTAACCGCGTGTTTATTAAGAGAACCATTTCTATGGCGCACATTCTGATTTGCGATGATAACCAAGATATTCTACGAGCCTTGCGTGCGTTGTTGTCGGCCCGAGGTTATAGCGTTTGTTTGGCCAGCGAGCCACAGCAGGCTTTGGCCATATTAGACGAAACTAAAATAGACTTGGCGATTGTCGACATGAACTATTCTCGCGATACAACTTCGGGCGAAGAAGGGCTGGTTTTAATAAAGGCCATTAATGACAAAACCCCAGCGATACCTGTGATTGTAATGACCGCATACGCCAACATGCAACTGGCCATTAAAGCACTGCAAAACGGCGCGCGAGATTTCATCGAAAAACCGTGGGATAACGATCGCTTACTCAACATCATGCGTACTCAAATCGAATTGGGTAATGCACTGCAAGAAACTCAACGTTTGCGACAAGAGAATCAAATACTCAAGCAAGGCAAAACCCACTTCACTGCCAGTTCGCAAGCCATGAAGCCTGTCACTCAATTGATTGGGCGTGTGGCGAATACCACAGCCAATATTCTTATTACGGGTGAACACGGCAGCGGCAAAGGCGTAACGGCTCAAGAAATCTATCGCCAGTCTGACCGCGCCAAAGGTTCGCTTATCACCGTGAATATTGGCGCAATCTCAGACACCTTATTTGAAAGCGAATTGTTTGGTCATGTAAAAGGGGCGTTTACCGATGCCCGTCAGAATCGCGAAGGTCGTTTTCAGCTGGCCGATAAGGGCACTTTGTTTTTAGACGAAATTGGCAATTTGTCATTACCGATGCAGGCCAAGTTGCTAAGAGTGATTGAAAGTGGTGAATTTGAACCCGTTGGCTCTTCTAAAACCATCAAGGTTGATGTGCGGCTTATTTCGGCCACCAACGCCGACTTACCTGCGTTGTGCGCACAAGGTAAATTTCGCGAAGATTTACTTTATCGTCTTAACGCGATTGAAGTTAAATTGCCGCCACTACGCGAACGAATTGAAGACTTGCCTGCATTGGCCAATTTCTTTTTAGCTCGCCATAGCGCCCAGTTTAATCGACCTGAATTGACTTTTTCAGCGCAAGCGCTTGATGCGATAACTCGGCATAACTGGCCCGGCAATGTGCGTGAATTAGATCACTGCATTCAACGTGGTGTTTTGATGGCCGAAGGAGCTAGTGTTGAAGCATTTCACTTAGGGTTGACCGCGCCATTATCAACGCAATTTGATTTAGACAACATGACGCTTGAAGAAATTGAACTGTTTGTGATTAAAAGGGCATTGGCACTTTGCAAGGGCAATGTTAAACACGCAGCGGACAAACTGGGATTAGGACGTAGTTCGTTATATCGCCGGTTAGAGAAGTTTGGGTTGAGTGATTAAATGAAAGCACCAGCTCAAACGCCAACAACCCCAAAGGCCGACCCTTGGTTGATGCTCAGTGGTTTGTTGGTCAGCCTGCCATTGGGTGGGCTGTCGCTACTACTGATTTGGACTCATACCCTATCATTCGAATGGAAATGGACGCTAACATGTTTGGTGGTTGTCATCATGGCTTGGTTGCCGTGGTATTTGCATATTC
Source organism: uncultured Alteromonadaceae bacterium (assembly GCA_938085045.1). Lineage (GTDB taxonomy): Bacteria > Pseudomonadota > Gammaproteobacteria > Enterobacterales > Alteromonadaceae > JABSOG01. The sequence goes on along the minus strand of CALKGI010000296.1, from coordinate 5,664 downwards.
GCTTGATGTCATCGCTGCGCAGTATTTCGAACGCCATTTTGTCACTTAAAGACGGCGACTTTTCGCTTAATCTTGATCAAAACCAATATAAAGGTATTTTAAAGCAAGCAGCCACTGGCTTGAATCAGTTGACCGAGCAACTGTACAGCACCCGAACCGATGCCGCCGAAACGCATGAGCTACTGAAGATAGTATTGCGCCAAATTGACGTCGCGGTACTGACTTTTAATAGTGATTTAACCTTGTTGCGAGTCAATGACAGAGGGTTACAACTGTTGCAAAAAAGCCGAACCCAGGTCATTGGGCACTCGGCGCAAGCATTAGGGTTGGCTGATTGCTTTAGTGGCAGCGAAGAGCGCACCGAAATACTGCAACACATTGCACCGCAGCAGGTGTGGCAACTGCGTCGGTCTAACTTTCGTGAGAAAGGTAAAAATCATTTGTTATTGACACTCGCCGACCTTACCGCCGTATTACGTCAACAAGAGCTGGTGGCTTGGCAGCGCATGATGCGAGTGTTAAGGCATGAAATAAGCAATTCGCTGGCGCCGGTGCAGTCTTATGCGCAAACCATCAGTTGGTTGATTGAACAACAACCCTTGCCCAGCAACTGGCTGGAAGAAACCCGTGAAGGGTTAGAGGTGATTGTTGGTCGAACCAAAGCGCTTAATCATTTAATGTCGCAACACCGCGAACTGACTGATTTACCAAAACCCCAGTTAAGTGAAGTGACGATAGTCAGTTTGATTGATAAAGCCATTAAACTCGAAACTCGATATAAGATGAATGTTGTTAACAAACAGGGGCTTGGTGATATTCGTGTTGAAGTAGATGTTGAGCAAATCAATCAGCTGCTGCTTAACCTGCTTAAAAACGCCGCTGATGCCATGGAAGATAACGATGGTGAAAGATTAGAGCGTCAAATTCAAGTTCATTGGCAGCTCAGTAGTGGCCTTAGCGAAGAGCAACAACAAGATTATGTTTTAGTGCATATTGACGACCAAGGGCAGGGGCTTGCGTCTTTTGATAATCTGTTTGTGCCATTTTATACCACCAAGCCAAAAGGCAGTGGTATTGGTCTGGCATTGTGTCGCCAAATCGCCAGTGTTCACCAAGGTTTTTTGCACCTAAATAACCGCGCTGACGGTGGTTGTAGGGCGACTTTGTCGTTGCCTGTGCTTTAGCGAATTGCTTGCAAATTGAGCGCTAATGTACTAAGTTGGCAATTGAACAGCACATATTTTGTGTGCTACATCATGGAAAAATGAGAGGATAATATGGAACATTCAAAAACAGATGAATTGTATATTGATAAGGCTTTGGTTGAAATTCGTAAGATACAAGAAGAAACCAAAAAGTATATCGAAGAATCTCAAAAAATGGCCTTGGAACAAAAACTAACCTATAAAAAAGTTCAATACTTCGAATTTTCAATTATATTAGCGATAATCGTCGCAACAGCCACTATGACTAAGCTTTTTTTGTAAACATTTTCTAAATAAAGGATATCAGGAGAATAATATGGAACATTTAGACACCGCACAATCTGACAGAAATTTGGTTGAAATTCGTAAGATGATTGAAGAAACCAATAAATATCTCGAAGAGTCTCGAAAGTACAACGAAGAATCCCGCAAGCTTAGCTTTGAATCACGCAAACTAGAAATGGAAACACAATTAACCAGTAAAAAAGTGCATTGGTTTGAAGCGACCATCATGTTGGCTGTCGTTGTTGCCACCGCTACGGTAACCAAACTCTTTTTGTAATTACCTCGATTGTTGCGTTACAGTGAGCATATTCATTGCTCACTCATAAAACCCTTCCCATGACCACAATCAACACTCACATCGAACAAATCAATGCGCTGTTACAAGCCAACACTGACCATGCCTATTTAAAAAATGCCAAAATGCTGATACCCACAGGTAAACCATTGCTTGGCGTTAAGGTGCCGGTGATTCGCAAGCTGGCAAAAGCGTGGCAATCTGAGCATTTAAGTTCAAAAGAAGATTATCAGCACTGCATTTTGTTGCTCGATGCCCTGTTTGAACGCCAGATAAGAGAAGAAATGTTGTTTGGCATATTTTTGCTACAAAAATTCAAACGGGTATTTACCGATGAACTATTTGAGCGCATTGACCACTGGATACAGTGGGTGGAAAATTGGGAAGTGTGCGACCAACTGGCTAGCGCCGCCAGTTCTGTTGTCGCCAAAAATCACCATCTGTTTGAGTCGCTGCAACAGTGGACAGAGTCGCCAAACCTATGGCGTAGGCGTTTTGTCTTGGCTACCGCCAGTTCACTTAATCATCATGGGCTTAATCATGTTGATGAGGTGCTGGTATTGTGTGAAAACCTAGTGGCAGATAGCGAACCCATGGTCGAAAAAGCGCTGCATTGGGCCATCAGAGAAGCCTCAAAGAAAAACCCAGACAAAACCTATGATTGGTTGATGGGAAAACGAGACAAAATGAAAAGGGGTGTATTAAGACAAGCAGCTGAAAAACTGCCTGAACAACAAAGGGCTGCGCTATTGGCATCTTAGGGCAACATTCTGTTGTGCCTGTTATAGATGGTTGGCGCTGTGGGCATCGAAAACCGCTCAACTTGCTGCTACAATGCGCGGTTCATTACTTTTGTTCTTTCAAAAAACTGGCTAGTCCAGACAACAATAATAACAGGTAATTTATGACACAAACCAAACGCCCGCACCCTAGTCTTTTATTGGCTTTAACGCCCATAGTGTTAACGCTAATCATACTGGGCATACAGCTGTTTTATTTTAAAGACTTTACTCCGCATATTCCCATCGCCATTGGTTTGGCATTGACCGCTTTGGTTGGCTTAAAACAAGGCATGAAGTGGGCCGAAATAGAAAAAGGCGCTTTTCACGTTATTCATGTGGCGCTGCCCTCTGTGTCGGTGTTGATTACCGTTGGTATGCTCATCGGCGTCTGGATTGCATCTGGTACAGTACCAACCTTGATTTATTATGGTTTGAATATTCTTTCGCCCGAGATATTCCTCGCAGCCGCAATGATGTTGTGTGCTGTCGTTTCTGTATCTGTGGGTACATCATGGGGCACCATGGGCACTGTAGGTTTCGCGCTGATGGGCATTGGTTATGGTTTTGACGTGCCTGCGTATTGGACGGCTGGTGCTGTGGTGTCGGGCGCATTTTTTGGTGATAAAATCTCACCTTTGTCTGATACCACCAATTTGGCCCCGGCAGTCACAGGCACCAATCTGTTTGATCATATAAAGAATATGATGCCTACCACTTTGCCTGCGATGTTGATTGCCCTAGTGATTTATACGGTTGTTGGCTTTGTGGTCATGGGCGATAAAACTGTGTCGTTTGATAAAATCAATATTATTACCTCAGCATTAGATCAGCATTTCGTTATATCACCGAAATTATTAATCCCTGTCGCATTGGTTATTGTGTTGGCCATTAAGAAAATGCCTGCCATTCCGTCATTGTTTGCCGGCGTGGTTGTTGGCGGTTTTTTTGCCATGGTGACGCAAGAAAAAGGGCTGCATGACATCTTTACCTTCGCCAATAGCGGTTACAGTATCGAAACTGGTATTAAAGCAATAGACAGTCTGCTTAATCGAGGTGGTATTCAGTCGATGATGTGGACCATCTCACTGATATTAATTGCGTTGGCCTTTGGTGGTGCGTTAGAAAGAACCGGATGTATGGAGTCGGTTATTGTTGCGATTCGCAGCAAAGTTAAAACTTTTGCTGGGATGCAAACGGCGGCGATATCCACCTCATTTGCCACCAACTTGGTTGCGGGTGACCCGTACTTATCTATTGCATTACCGGGGCGAATGTATGCACCAGCTTATCGTGGCATGGGTTATTCGACGCTGAATTTGTCACGAGCAATAGAAGAAGGTGGTACTTTGATGTCACCATTGATCCCCTGGAATGCTGGTGGGGCATTTGTAATCACTGCACTTGGGTTGAGTGTTGGTGTGGATGGTGATTTTACTAACCTATTGTATATTCCGTTGGCGTTTGCTTGCTGGTTGTCGCCAGTTATCGGCATTTTCTATGCTTATACGGGCATGTTCTCACCTAAAGCAAGTAAAGAAGAGATTCAGGGCTGGAAAGACAGTGGAGAGCCTGTTGGCTAGGTGAGCTAATATGGCGGGTGGGTTAGGCGAGGTACGAGCCCTAACCCATCGGTTAAATCGCAGTTTAAGCTATAAATATGAGGCCAACATAGCGTCAGCCCTGCAAGACTTCATCTTTCAAAATCGCATAAACCTTCAGGTTAACGTGTTTACCTTTAAGGTGGCGAGCTTGTCGCATGATGCCTTCATACATAAAACCCATTTTTACAAGAATAGCGACTGATGCTTCATTGCCCTCAACCGTAACGGCTTGCAAACGATTGACATTTTTTGACTGAAAGACAAAACGAATAAAGGCCGGTAGGGCCTCGCTCATTAACCCTTTACCACGATGTTTAGATTCGAAAATACGGTAAAAAAGTTCGAAACCATCCATATAATGCGCCGTTTTGGTATAACCAATAATGCCTGCAATCTCACCCGCCATGGTTTCGATGATTAACTCGCCTCTATCGTCAGACCAAAAACCCGTCTGTTGAAATTGCGCTTTAAAACTACTTTGTGATTGCAGTGCTAGTGGCATAAATTCACCTGCGTCTTCAAGCTCGCAAGATAAGTTATACAACTCGTCGAGATCTTTTTCGCGGATGGTTCGTAAGTTAACGCGTTCACCTCTGATCATTATTTTTTCCTTTAAAATGAATACTTCGCATCATTTTAGCTTATCTTCATTTTCATGCGCATTAATGGCCAGCTTTCGCTTTTATGCTCTATCACAGTGCCTTGTTGATAGACCTTAAACCCGAGTTTTTCGTAACAGCGCCGAGCAGGTTCGTTGTTTTCAAATACGGCCAGTTCGACTGTAACAGCGCCAAATTCGATTTTGGCTTTTTCGATGGCTAGGCTGATGAGTTTTGACCCATAACCTTTGCCTCGGGCATTGGGGTCGGCAATTAAGATACGGCACAATCTTATTTGATTGTCGGGGTCTTGTGCCAATTCGATATAACCAATGGGGCGCTCATCATCCATAAATAAATAGGCGTGCACGGGTTCATTTTGCAGATAACTGTCGATTTGTTTGTCGTCTAATGGCCAGTGGTATCTTGGGCCACCCCACAATAAGGCAAAATCGGCATCGGGTATCCAACCCAGTAATAATGGATAGTCTGTTTTGTTAAACGGTCGCAAGTTCATTAGGATATCTCATTGGCATAAGCAAAAAGGGCAGGGGCTCCACCTGTGTGCCAAAACAATACATTGTCTGACGCTTTGAGTTCACCACGGCGAACCATGTCAATCAAACCGCCCATGGCTCTGCCTGTATAAACTGGGTCTAGCAAAATGCCTTCGGTTTGCGCGGTTAGATTAATGGCTTCTCGTTCTAAATCGCCAATCACGCCATAACCTTCGCCAACGTAGGCGTCATTTAGTTGTACATCTTGGGCATCGAATTGATAATCTAGCCCGGTAAATTGCGCAGTAGAGTTGGCCAAGTTGAGCACCTGCTGTGCAAATGGCAAATCGCCGATTTCGCCTTTATCGATGTTTATGCCAATGATTTGGCAAGATGCGCC
>CALKGI010000295.1 GCA_938085045.1 uncultured Alteromonadaceae bacterium | reverse complement strand
GCTTCACCTGCTTGATGGCGTTCAACCAATACGTCACCACCGGTATAAACCGCGGTCCAACGAGTAACCACTTCGTCATCGCTCAAAGCGACAGACTCGTCGGTGTTAACTTTAAGCACAAGGTGGTAATGATTGCTCATCACGGCATAGGCACAAATATCGATGGTAAAGTTTGTGGCCAAAAACTTAAAGCGGTCAACCAACCATTGACGACGATGCTCAAAGCTCTCGCCAGTGAGTTCGTCTTCGCCGCACAAAAAAGCGCGACGAACACATCGGCTGATAATGTGATAATAAGGGGTTTCTAAATAATCGATGAGACTACTCCGTGCCTGAGTCATAATATACATTCCATGTTAGAGGGTAATTTGTAAACGCTTTTAAACTCTAGATTAAGGATTTGACATTGTCTACTATTTGCTCTGATTATGTGACTGTCCTTTAACGAATCGCTAAAATTCTAGATTAAGGATTTAACATTGTCTACTATTTGCTCTGATTATGTGACTGTCCTTTAACGCAAGCTTGGTTGAGAATTTAGGTTTGCAATAACTAAAATTGCGACCGCTCTGTGCTTGAGAATGTGACCTGCTCACCACGAGTACAGCACTAAATTCATACTCACAAAAAAACGGCCTCACTCGGCCGTTTTTCAAACTCCCACACGCGCATAAAAAGCTTTATGGCATCATCTTCATAAACGAAGTGTAATTATCTTGACCGCGAATCACCCACCGCGGGGTCGATTCTCCCATGCCTGCCAGTTGCAAGTGTGGGTGCCTGCCCACTATTTTTCCTAAAATTGATTCTTGGCGGTTTTCTACGTCTACAAAAAATACGTGTTTGCCTTTGGCCAATACATCTTGAAATCGGGTGAACTGGTAGTTGGGTATTTGAATGCCAATGAGGCCGCCTTCCCAGGTGCAAAAACCCAATACCGCAATTGCTAGAAAGATAAAGGGCACCCAACCGGCCGTGGTGGCTGTCAGTCCCATCAAACTTGCACCTGCCAGTATTACTGTCGCCAATGCTACGCCAATGACCGCGCCCAGTTCGGTGGAATGAACGACGTCTTGTTTGAGTACGGCTTCGACTTCGTGAAGGTTGTGTTTGTTAACTGCGGCATCATCATTGCTCAGTACATGAAATTGCGGTGAGGTGATGTTTGCATCAATGAGTTCTTTGCCGATGTCTTCTAAATCGTCAAGGTCGTCACTAATATAATAATGTCGTTTCATAAAGTACCTCATTCATTATTTAAGTGATTTTAAGGCCGTCGACAGGCCTCCTTTAAGTATAGTTGTGATTAATCTATTTGCTTATTTAATGAACATAACGTTTGGTTTGTGAGAACTGTTACAATTGTAGTGTTTGGTAACAATCTTGATTGAGATTTTATCGCCGCAAACCCGGTATATATGGTACTTCTATAACGTCACAATTGTATTAAGGAGAGTTTTATGACAAAAGCGTTTGTGCTGCGTTTAGTGGTATTGACTTGTGTTGTATCTACGGGTTTTTCTGTGCAAGCTCGGCAACAATGTTCCCAGAGTTGGGCGTGCGTGGAAGTAAAACATGGCACTGGTGGAAAGGTTGATTTTTACCTGCGAAACAAAAAAGAATATCCAATTACCATGACGCTAGAGGTTGACCCTCAAAACCTGCGTTCTGGTCAGGGTAATACGGTGACCAAAACCATTGCGGGCGGCACCAGTATTTTGGCATTGAGTTATCAGCGCCTTAATCATCAAAAGCGAGTGGATTATGACATGGATTACAACTGGGCTGTTGGCAGTCTGGATGTAAAACATGATGACGATTATTTGTATCGCCTGCCTTATGGTGAAGTCGATGAGCATTATGTCGTGCAGGGGTTTAATGGGGGTTATAGCCATCGAGGGTTTTCGAAATACGCAGTAGATTTTGCGATGCCTGATGGCAGTAAAATTTATGCTGCCAGAGAAGGTATTGTGGTCGATACCGAGTTTAAGAATAATCGCGGTGGCGCATCACGGCGTTATGCTGGTTATGCCAATTTTGTGGTGATTCAGCACAGCGATGGTTCTACCGGCGAGTACTATCACCTACAGCAATATGGTGTATTCGTGAGCCCAGGCGACAAGGTTGAACGAGGGCAATTAATTGGCTCTTCGGGTAGCACCGGGTTCACTTCTTTACCTCATTTGCACTTTGCGGTTTATAAGGCGATGTCTGATGGTGATACGCAATCATTACCAATCAAGTTTTTGGCACAACGTGGGGTGGTAAAAAACCCTCGCTCTGGCAACCGCTATAAGGTGGCAAAGGGCGATTAACCCGTGTATAACTGTTGGTAGTATTCTACCTCTTGTCGTATCGAAATCATGAATCAAAGTCAAAAATCTGTATTGCAAAGCCGATTCACTGGCGTGTTTATTCTGGTGACTTATTTGGTTGTCTTGTCTGATGTTTGGGCAAGTTTTAACGGCATTAACTTTTTGGTCGTTGTTATCGCTCTTGGTCCTGTTCATTTATTGTTTGCTCTGGCTCGCAGTGGCTGGCCGCGAACCAAACTAACATTAGTTTTGCTGGCAGCTGTATTGTTGGTGGCTCAGGGCGTTACGCATTTTGTTCACGGTTATGCGGCCCATTTTGAATGGTTAGCAACGGTTTACATGGTTATTATGTTGATTTTGATGTTAATGGCCGGGCTTTCGTTATATGTGCTCGACGATGAGTAGCAAAGCGATTCCATAGGGTCTGTTGATCTTTGAAATCGAACAAAATTCCAACTCGAAAGAACAATAGACCCTAGTAACTGTACAATAAGATAATAGAACAACAAATTAGCACGAATTAACGTGAACCATTTCGCGTTTGTGGTTACTGACTTTATATGGCGACCACAAAGGCCCACGCAAAACCTTTTGAACTCGCCCAACAGTCTGTTCGAGAATTTATGAGCTTTCATTCTCAAACAGAAACCTAGATACATCACTAAAATCTTAACAAACACAGCCTTGTTTTGGATGTATCTTTTTGTGTTGACCTAACCGATGTTACAGAACACTCATGGGGATGAACAACATCAGTTATGGTCAACATTTTTTATCTAGATTGAATGTCAGGTGTTTGGATGAAGACTATTATTCACGATCATATGAAATCATTGGGCCGCTGGTTGGCCTGCTTCTCGGTGGCCGTTGTGGTTTATCTGGTAGTATTTGATTATGCCCGAACACTGTCCATAGGCCTCTAATATCAACCCCGTCAAACCTCATTGGTATAATTACTTTGATGGTTTTGAGCTTTTGCCTTTATTTCGTTTTCTCTGTGTGCACCTCTGTATCTCTTTTGCTGTTTGTGAAGTATTTTGCGTTTTTATACAGCAATTTATCCTTGGTTTTTTGAAGTCGAGGTGTTGCGGTTGTTTGTCACTGTTTACCTCGTTGATGGCCCGTATTTGTAGCTAAAGTATTGATATCACAATAATCTATGATGTGCGCTGCTTTGCGGTTATGCTAAGCACTAGCTATGCTAATAGATAGAGGTGTGTTGATAATGAAAAAAGTTTTAGTGATAGATGATGACCCTGATTTTAATGGAATATTAAAAGAACAGCTGGAATGGGCGAATTACGAAGTGGCTTGTGCCTTTGATGGTATTCAAGGGTTAGATATATGCAAGACGTTTAAACCGGATGTGGTGATCACCGATATTATTATGCCCAACAAGGATGGTATTGAAGTTATTTTGGCGTTGGTGAATGACGATGAATGTCACTGTAAAATTGTGGTGATGTCGGGTGGTGGCAGAATTGCAGGTATCGAATATCTAAAACTGACCGAGAACCTTGGTATTAAGAACGTTCTTGAAAAACCTTTCTCTTTTGCCGACTTGCAAAAGGCGATTGAAGCGCCATAAATGAATTGAAGATTTGTAGCTCGCTGGTTTTAGCTTTTAGCTGTAGGTTCATTTAGCTTAAACTGTGAATTGGCGATAATCCCCCCCAAGCAATTGGTAAAAACAACTCCCCTCATTACAATGGCTTTGGCGCGCTAGTCTGTGGCGCTGAGCTGATATTTGTTTAACATGGTTTGAAGGGTATCAAAGCTGATGGGTTTACTTAAAAACTCGTCAAACCCAGATTCTTTGACCTTGTCTTTGGTCTTGTTCATCACATCAGCAGTCACGGCAATCATCACAGTATGATTAAATTGGGCGTCAGCTTTTAGTTGTTTTAACGCCGAATATCCGTCCATTCCCGGTAAATTCAAATCCATCAAGACAACGTTAGGCTGGTATTCGGCGGCATAAATGATGCCCAGCTCAGCATTTTCAGCACAAATTAAACGGGCGGTGGTGATGTCTTCAAAGTAGCCCTGCATTAACTCAATGTTCGATAGATTGTCTTCAATGTACAGGACAGTCAGATTGATGGCGGCGGGTTTGAGTGAACTAAGCAGGGGGGCAGAAGGTGCTGTTGGTGTTGATTGGTTTAAAGCGATTAATTTGATATAGGGCAATTCAATCCAAAAACTTGACCCCGCACCCAATTTACTTTGCGCGCCAACACTACCGTTCAAGTTTTCGATATTTTTCTTGGTGATAGCAAGACCAATGCCAGTGCCTTGAATATTGCTGTTTTCAAGGCCAAGGCGATTAAATGGAATGAACAACTCGCATATTGAATCTGCTGCAATGCCAATGCCGTTGTCTGAAACGGTGATACGGGTCGTTTGCGTAATGTCATCAACATCAACGGTGACAAAGATAATACCGTTTTCTTTGTTGTATTTTATCGCATTGCTAAGGTAGTTGAGCAATGCCTGTTTGATCATAGTGAAATCGCCGTCAACCACAGGCACCTTGCGTTGGCTAAATAACACCGGAATTTTACCGCCCTCAGGCGTTTGTAGGCTAAGGCCTCTTTCTTGTGCTTGGGGGGTGATCAGGTGAATGGCTTCGTCTATTACTTCTTTGATGTTGACCGCTTTACATTCTGGCGGCCGGTTGCCCGATTCTATTTTGGCCAAATCTAAAATACCGTTGATGAGCGTTAGCAGGTGTTCTCCTGCTTTAAAAATAGCCTCAATATTTCCGGTTATCCGGTTGGTAAATTCAACTTCTTTTTGTCTGAGCAATAATTGTGAAAACCCTAGTACCGCATTGAGCGGGGTGCGTAATTCGTGACTCATGCTCGACAAAAACTCAGATTTTGCACGGTTGGCTGACTCAGCGTCGAGCTTGGCCTGTTTGATTTTTTGGTTTTGAGCAATGTCCTCAGAAATATCGTAACTGATGCTGAAACGATATTTGAAGTTGTTGCTAGGGTCTTCAAATTGACCAAGAGAGACATGCGCCGGAAAAGTTGTGTTGTCGGTTCTTCTTGATTGGATTTCACCTGCCCAGTTGCCTTTTTGTGCCAACGACTGTTCTATGTCGAGGTTTTGCACTGAAGAATCAAAATCTAATGATAAAAAATCACTAAAATGATACTGAGAGACATCGGCTGCGTGGCGGAATTTATGCTGGTGAGCGGGGTTGGCATAAATCAGATAACCTAAGTGATCTGCCACCATAATGCCCTGATCGCTTGATTCGATAATCTGTTTGAATAGTTGTAATTCGGTTTCTTTGTCTTTACGTTCGGTGATGTTCTGAACTACGCCAATCATAGAGGTAGCGATGCTATCGGCATCTCGAATAACATCACCTTGTTGGTGTAGCCAGTGAATGGATTCATCAGGCCAAATGACCCTAAACTCAATATCAAACTTTTCGGCTTGCTCAGTACATCGGCTGATGGCCGCAAGCAAAGCGTTTTTATCACCCGGGTGAACCTGAGAGATAAACTGTTCATATTCTCGAGTGAGGCTTTGTTGTTTTTCGCCAAACATTGGTGAAGTTAATTCTGACCAGAACACATTGCCCGATTGAATATCCCATTGCCAGTTGCCAATGTTAGAGAATGCTTGGCTTTGCTCTAAACGTTCTTTGGTCAGGCGTAGACTTTCTTCTTGGGCTAATTGCTCAGAAATATCCTGAAATACGCCATAAATGCTGGTTAATTCGCCCAGTGATGCCTCGCAAATACCCTTGAGTACGATGTGCCTTAGCTCGCCTTTGACGGTTTTTATAGGGATCGACAGCGATAAAGGCATTAAGTGGTCAAAACTGCCTTGGATGGCATCAATAACGGTTTGTTGTCCTGAGGGGTCGATGAGTTTGTATAAAGTGTCAATGTCGACGATGTTGTTAGCTTGGCTAGGTAACTTGAGCATTTGAAAGACTTGATTAGAGCACCATAGCTGGCCTTTTTTCACATCAAAACGCCAATAGCCCATTTTTACCATAGCCTCAGATAATTCCTGAGAGCGGTTTTTCTCAGCAATATGGGCAATCAAGTCGAGTTCTTTTGAAATATCTCGAAAGACATAAATCACCATGGTGGAATCGTGCTCAACCACTGATTGTCTTGTCACTATAACGGTTACTCGGCGTTTTAGCCGGCTATTAAGACGGGCCAGCATTTCACTTTGACCCCAGTCTTCTCCCATGTCTTGCAACAATTTTTTAATGTGGTTCAACTCGGGCGTGTCAGCTTGATAGAGGTTGCGAACATTTTGATGAAGAATGTTGTCTAGCTCGTCATCAAATAGTGCTAAAAAACTGTCGTTGGCGTCGAGCACTTGCGACTTTTCGTTAACATAAACGATACCGTCGGGACTGTAATTGAACAGTGTTTCAAACTTGTTGCGTTGGTACTCTATTTGACGATACATCTGTACTTCGTCGGTGATATCTCGGATAAAAGCGACAAAATACGTCTTTTTCGAGACGATAACCTCGTTGATTGATAAACTGATGTTTATTCGTATACCGCCTTTTTTGCAGGCGGTCACTTGGCGTTCTGTGCCGATAAACTTTGTTATGCCTGTTTCAAGGAATGTATTGATATATTGGTTGTGTTGCTTGGCATCTTTGTCTTGCATCAAAATACTGATGCTTTGTGTTAACAGCTCTTGTTGCTCATAACCAAAAATGGCGAGTATGGCCTGATTGACATGAATGATTTGACCACTGTGGTCGATGATCACAAATCCGTCGGTGTTTGAATGGCCAATGGCTTTAATTTGGGCTTTGTTGAGAATATGACGAGTCGTGGCAAACAGTGGCAATTTAAGCAGCACAAAGCAGGTTATGACACCGATGATGATGCCCAATAATAATATCATTAGTGAATTTAAATCAATCATCGAGCGCCCTAATCTATGTCTTGCAGCAGTTGGCTTATGGTATTGAGTTTGTCATCGATGTTGATTGACGACGCCATTAGGGTGTCTAATTGATTTTTGGTTTGTGCCAAAATGGTCGTCACTTCTGACTCAAGCGCGGGGTTCATACCGATATTGTCTAGTTTGTTACGCAATGATTGTCCTAGTTCATCAAACACCACAGCGAGTTGATCTTCTAATTGGCATACCTCAACATTGACTTGGTTGAAGTTGTCGTTAATGCCTGCCTTTAATGCGGATATGGCCGATTGCCGTTCTGTGAGACGGTTTTCTTCATTTTCAATATACAATATTCGGCTATTAATGATCTCTAGCAAAATAACCATATGGTCTTTTACTCGGCCTAATAGGGTTTCATCGCTGGGCAGGTGCTTGATTAACAGTGAACACTGACGTGAATTAAACAGCATGTTTTTGCCAAAAGGGACAATACGTTTGGCGCGTTTACCTAGCTCCAAAATCTCTGATTCAAGTTGGCTGAGGTTATCAAGCGGGTATTGTTTGATTTGATGATCAGTACGAAACTCTACCGAACAAACCAAGCGAAAGCTGTGAATGACGTTGCGTGTGGCTTCATATAATTCATCGAAAGTGTTGATGTTCAAAGAATTAGTGAAAAATTCGATTAATAACCCCAGCTCACTTGATTGCTGCATAGAGGCAAAGGCGGCCAAAGAGGCTTCTTCGATTTGTTGTTCAAGCGCGTTTTGCTGGTGAATGCGTTTTTGGTAGGATTCGAGTTTGTATACGAGTTCGGCCAAATTGACGGGTTTGCAAATATAATCATCGCCACCGACTTCATAGGCTTTCAATTTGTCTTCAAGAGAGTTTAACGATGAGATGAAAATGACAATGACTTGTTTGGGTAGGGTCATGCCTCGCAATTCACGACAAACATCGTAACCGCTGGTATCGGTTAGCATGATATCAAGTAGAATAATGTCCGGTTCGCAATCGAGCACTAATTCGCCTATTGGTTCGTCACCGGTTGACGAAATAACATCAAAACGCACCTCCAACGATTGCTGAAGCAAGTTTAAATTTTGGTGGTTGTCATCAATCGACAGCACTCTTAATTTGTCGCTCAATTTGAATGGGTCCCTTGTTGCATTTTAAGCCAGCGTTGCTGGGCTGAGTTAGATTAACCTTAGTTCAAAATTGAGGTTTTATCTGGGGGCAACATAGAAAAAGTTACTTCTGGGGGACGTAGGGTTGAGAAAATGAAGGGCCTTGGTTTCAAAAGCCCTTTTTGTCTGATAATGCAGGCATTAACGCCACTTTATATTGCAGCCAACACTGGGTTGTTGTGCCGGGTCAATTGTTGTTTTGTTTTTGAGGGCTTGCAGGGCGTTATAGATATGACTACCGCTAACGGCGATATTATTACCCGGACGACTATCGTCAAATTGACCACGGTAAACCAGCTTTTTATTGCCGTCGAACAAATAAAAGTCAGGAGTGCAGGCCGCGTCATAAGCTTTGGCTATTTGTTGGCTTTGGTCGTACAAATAAGGAAATTGATAACCTCTTTGTTGCGCTTCTATGACCATATTTTGTGGCGAGTCGGCAGGATACGCATCAACATCGTTGGCACTGATACCCACCATACCAACATCATAATCTTTGATATCGCGACTCATTTTCGCCAAACCTTCAGCCAAATGAATCACATAGGGGCAGTGGTTACTCATAAATACCACCAGTAATCCGTTGGTTTTAACGAGTTGGTCGAGGTTGTATTGTTCACCCTCGCCATTGGGTAAATTAAATTGTGGCGCTTCGGTGCCCAGGGGCAGCATGGTTGAAGGTGTTAAAGACATAGGGGTTACGGCTCCAAAATTTGTTTGATTTTTTTAACAATTTGCGGGCTTTTAAGCTCTGGACGTTTGGTCATTAAAAATGAAAAATTGTCGGCCAAAATCTCTTCGGGATGAATGATATAACCGGTGTTCTGACCAATTTGCTTGCTAAAGTCAGGCACGTCTTTGGCAGAAAGTAACACAGGTTTGCCATTAATCATCACTGGCGTCATTTGCCCGCTTTTAACATCGTGATCAACGACCAGCAATTTAAAGCTCAAATAATTGAAGAACTCACCGCCTTTTTTCATATCATAATTGGCTGACTTAGAGAATAAAACAGGCACGGTTTTAATCAATTTGTTGTCGTGCATCAGTTGAATATAGTGATCGTTAATGGGGGCATCTGGGTTGGTGAGTTTTATCTCTTTTAGACTCTTAGGAAACTGCAAATCGTTGGCTTGATGAAAACCAATAACGCGGTAAAGGTTGTGTTTCAATTCACTGTCGGCACGAGAAAGCACATGAAAAAGCTCATGAAATAACAGGTATTGCATTCGACCTTCATCGTAAGCCAATTGAGATTTACCAAACATAATGGCATTGGCACGGGTGTAGGCGGCGTGAGCTTCTTCGTTACCGCTGGTTTTAATCATCATTATTTGTTTAGGTAAAGGCAGCGAATAACCCTTTAGTGATTTACCCACTTGTTCATAAGCTTTGGTTAGCTGAGCTTTGTCTTTATCAGTCCATGGGAGCACTGAGCTTTTAACAAATTCTAGGTATTTTTCTGTTGATACCGGTTTGTCGGTCTTTAAACGAGCTGCTCGGTCAAAGGGGCTCAGACGCGAAACGAAGTCATCTTTTTTACCTAGTAATGCTTTGCCTTGTTCGACGGTGGCAAAAACTACTGTGGTGGTATCGGTGATTTTTACGTTGGCGAATAGGGAGGTGGAGAATAATAAAAGTGTGAGGATGGAAATAAAGGTGAAAGTATTGATTTTCATGCAGCGTAGCCTGTTTTTTATTGTGAGGGTATTGTAACCGCGCGAGAAGGGTTTGTTAAGAGGTGGAGCAAGGAGGCCGTAAGTTTCATTGAGTATGTTGCAAAAGGTTTAAATGCCCCCACACCGGAGGATGGGTTAGGCGAGAAACGAGCCGTAACCCATCGGGCGATAGCATAACCCATCGCCAAACTGTGATTGAAACCAAATTGCCAGTTCCAAAATTATTGATGAAACCGCTATTCATGCAACAATGCTTTGGCGATTAACGACGTGTAACCGATGGGTTACGCGCAAGCGCTAACTACGGCTCGTACCTCGCCCCATCCTCCGGGTGGTGAGACTTATAGGGATTTGGTGAAAATCCGCGCCCGCAAATTCCGTTATAGTTACAAAGGCAATAAAACCCTTGTCACTGATGAAAGTGGCCAAACAACAACCTTTGCACAAAACGCCAAGGGCGTGACTACCTCAGTCACCACCGATGCAGGTTTTACCAGTCGAATAGTCTTAAACGAGCGCAATCAAGTAGCGGAGCTTTGGCATAAAGAGCCGGGCCAAAGCGATGCACTGCAAGCCAAAATAGTATACGACGATAATGGTAGGCCGGCCCGTTACGACATTAACGGTCAGCCGACTCATATGGAACGAGAATTACAACAACACCGCTATCAATACGATGATGCAGGGCGTTTACTGTCGGTTGGTGACACTGAGTTCACTTATGATGCCCGAGGCAATTTAACTCGGCATAAAACCGATAAATTTGTTCGCACTTATCAATATGCAAACAATGGCGATGTACTGGTCGAATCAACAAGCCTGATGGGGTTGGCGGCAACTACATCTGAGTACACCTACAACAATAATGGTCAGTTAACCCAAATAAAAGCGAATACTCAAATCTCCAAGTTCGAATACAACCTTATTGGTAAGTTAAGCAAGGTAACTTTTCCAGACGGCGCCAGCCACAGCTACCAATACGATAAGTTAGGCTTTAGAAAACACACCAAACGCAGTGACACCAGCGCGGTAGATTACTTCTATGACAGGGTCGGTAACCTCAAAGAAACTAAGAAATACTTAGCAGGTGCAGCTATTGGTCACAGCAATAAAATAAGTTTAAACGCTAATAATCAAGTCATGGCAATCACAGACCAAGGTCAAACGCCAATGACCATTAAATACACCGCCAAAGGCAATCCAAAAACCATCACCAAAGGTGAAAACACCACTGAATATCAATATGACAGCCACGAAAGATTAACCAATGTAAATGACAGCCAAACAGGCCAAGTTAACTACGCCTATCAAAAAGGTGAAGAAGGCATTCGCTTGCAGTTAGATGACAGAACCAAAGGCGAACGAAGCAACCGAGCGCAAGTCACAGCCCACAATCAGACGCAAGCCCAATTACAATACGCCCGCATGACAGGCTCGCCTTGGCAATCGGTGATTTGGCATGATGCATTAAACAAATTTTTAGTGCCTTTACCCGGCGAAATCAACGCGCCTGACACAGGTTTTCAATCGACAAAACAACGCAGACGTTTGCGCGACGCAAAATCTACCATCAAACACCAACAGCTTGAACACGATAAACCCAGTAATAGCCAGTTCACGCCAAGCGAATACAGCTTGGTTAATTGTTCTCTAGGTGACGATGGCGAAGCTGGTGGTGTAAACCAAGACTGTTACCTTCATGGCGTAATACTTGATGACGCCAGCACGATAACAGTCGGTATACCATACGTCTTCTCAGCATTTGCTGTCGCAGGAAGCGAATGTGAACCGACATACAGCTTTGTTGTTGATGGTGTTAACGTGGGGTTAAGTGACAGTGGTTATTTTACGCATACCTTTACTCAATCAGGCAGTCATTCAGTGCAATCCAATGCGCAATGTCGTAAGTGTGTCGGTTATGCGGTGTGGGATGCTATGTCCGTTAATGTAAAAGCACAATACAAATTAATCACTCAAACGCTAGCAGAATTGCCTCCAAATAGGAGTAGAGATATTATAGGTGTTGCGGAACAAGTAACATTGGATATTGAAAATGCTGATTTGCCCATTCAATGGTCATTAATATGCAGTTCATTAACGGATTGCGGTTTTCTGACCACTACTCACACTGGAGGCGTCTTTTTTAGGGCACCAGATCGTGCAACAACAGTGCTAATCACTGGCAAAATCGGTGACCAAACCCTAACCGCCAATTTTAAAGTTATAGAACCCAGTGGCACACTCTACGTAGCAAGGACTCAAACAAATATATACCATGAGTATGGGCGACCTTCTGCTGGTAGGTTAGCTGATATATATTTACTCCCGGACACGGTTTCATTCGCTAATATTAAAATGCAAGAAGGTGTCACTCTTGGTTATGGCACTGGTTATTTATTAAACATGCACTTGACGCCTCATTATGCTGGCAATATTTTACCAGCCGATGCAGGTTGGACGCAGGGGTTTGGCACTAAGGTCAGTGGAACTGATTTGATTTTATTGAAGACTGATGGGCATTTGGATTATAGAGATGGTACTTTTGAATGGAATATACCGCATATTTTTTATGGAATTGATGGCTTGCCAAAGCAATACTCAACTTCAACATTTTTTGCCCAAACTGATGA
This sequence comes from uncultured Alteromonadaceae bacterium, assembly GCA_938085045.1. Classification (GTDB taxonomy): domain Bacteria; phylum Pseudomonadota; class Gammaproteobacteria; order Enterobacterales; family Alteromonadaceae; genus JABSOG01. The sequence goes on along the minus strand of CALKGI010000295.1, from coordinate 25,184 downwards.
TTCTGGTAAAGTAAGCATTTCCAAAGGAGGTGATGGCGCGCCTTACATAACATTTTCAGCTGCTTTATTGTGCCCAACAACAACGCTGAATGGTCCAGCATATGTTTGCCCACTGTAGACCCGCTTTTGGAGAAAAATAATGAAACAGCTATTAACTAGTTATATCCTGTTCATCGCATTGCTTATGATGAGTGCCCACTCGTTAGGGGCAAACAATAATTTACAAATTGCGACACAAAAGGCCATAACAGATTTAACTGTTTTAATGACGACCAAAAAAGCCTCTTTTGATTTGTTCCTGCCCATGGCGTTGGTCAAAATTAGTGCAGACACGACTGATACCCTAGATAACAGGCATACTTTTTTATCTGCCTGGCTAAAAGGGTTTGAATTGCTGATACTGCATACAACAAACGCTCCCAAAAAAGAGCTGTATCTCAACCTTGCGCCACCTACTGCAAAGGGCGAGTGGTCTATATCTGGAATGCATCCACAAAGCGTCAAAAATGAGGCACACCGAAAAGCTTACATAAAAGCCTTAAAAGAAAATAGTGACAACATCAAGGCATACAGTTTTCAATCAGATTTACGTAAGGCGCAGCGTTTATGGTTAGTTTTCTTCGACGGCTTTATGCGTCAGTATTATTCACAAACAAGTGATGTTGATTACAAATTACTTATTGATGCTGTTCGCACTAAGACCTCTAAAGGCAAAATTCAAGATAAACTGATAGCAGCAGTAAACAAGCGCTGGGGGAAAGCTAATTAGCCAGCGTAACCCAAAGGAGCACTGTTATTGAATATCAAATATGTAATGTTCTTGCTGCTTATTTTGCTCAATTTTATCGGGGCTTGTCACGCTGCAAGCCCCCAATTGTTCGCCGTCAACTATCATCCCATCCAATCACTAAACAACATCCCAGCTATTCCCCACATAATAATACCAACCACAAAATCAATCCCACGCTTAATTTTAGGCTGACTAAGCAAATGTGACATTTTTGCCGCGCCTGTGGCCAATGCGGTAAACCACATTACTGACGCCAACATAAGGCCTATGGCAAAGGCTATTTTTTCGTTGCCAACAAACTGGCCGCCGACACTGCCTAAAATCACCACTGTGTCTAAATAAACGTGTGGGTTTAACAAGGTGACTGCCAATGTTGTGATCACTACTACTTTTAACGATTTTTGCTCGTTGCTGCTGGCGTCTTTTGATGCGCTGGGCCACAAAACGGTTTTGAATGACAGCAATCCATAACCGAATAAAAATAAAATACCGCCCCATGTGATTAAGGTAAAGGCGATGTCGTTGGAGGCGATTAATTGGCCTCCACCAAATACGCCTAATGCCATCAGGCAGATGTCACAAATCACGCAAATGGCGGCAGCCATCAAATGATAGTTACGTTTTATCGCCTGATTTAGGACAAACGAATTCTGCGCGCCGATGGGTATGATCATACTCGCGCCGATTCCTATTCCTTGTACAAATGGTAAAAAGCTCATTGTTTATCCTCCGGGGTAAATTACTGTATTGGGTTGTTGAAAAGCATTCTAATGGGTTATATTAAATAAATATAATTAATGATTTTAATATCATATAAGTAAAACTAATGTGGAAAAGGAGGCGAACGGTTCATGTCTAGATTCGATTACAAATTGCTGCACGCCTTAAGCATGGTGATGCAAGAGCAGAGCTTTGAGCGGGCGGCTAATGTGTTGTGCATTTCACAGTCGGCGGTATCTCAGCGCATTAAGCAATTAGAAGAATTTGTGGCTCACCCGGTAATTGTGCGCGGCCAACCCATAGTGCCAACTTCTATTGGTCAACAACTGCTGAGCCACTATAAACAGGTGCAACAACTCGAAAGTGTGCTGTTGCCTGAATTATTGCCCGATGAGCCGGGCCACGTGGTTAAGCTGCCTATCGCGGTGAATGCCGACAGTGTGGCGACTTGGTTTTTGGGGGTGATGACGCCGCTGTTAAAAGTGCATCCTATAGAGCTCAATTTACTGATTGCCAACGAAGAGCGAACGCTTGAAAAGCTCAAAAGTGGCGAAGCTTTTGCGGCGGTGAGTTCGCATGAGCAGGCGCTAGGCGGTTACCAGTCTTTTGAGTTGGGTAAGATGGAGTATATTTTGGTGGCCACCCCAGAGTTTAACCAACGTTATTTTGCTGATGGTTTGAACACCGAAAGCCTGCGCCATGCGCCGGGGGTGTCGTTTGATCCTAAAGACGATATGCACATTCGGTTTATTAAAGAGCATTTTGGTTTGTCGGCTGGCAGTTATCCGCGCCATACGGTGCGCTCGTCAGAGGCTTTTGTTGCAATGGCCAAGCAAGGGGTGGCTTATTCATTGCTTTGTCCGTTGCAGGTTCAAGATGAGCTAGAAAGCGGTGAGCTGATTAATATATTGCCCGACAAGTCATTGGTAGAGACCTTGTACTGGCATTGCTGGGTGATGGTTAGGGGGATTTATAAGGAGGTCTCTCAGCATGTGGTTAAAGAGGGGCGGGAGGTGCTGGGGTAATGGTTTTGTTGTGGGCTGTAGGCGGGTGATTTATCCACGCATCTTTTAAGGTTTAGAGTGGTGGCTTCGTGATGGGCTGGTGTGACGGATGGTGGTGGTTTTGTTGTGGGCTGGTGGAACGGAGGCTAGCAACAGGGGACAGAGCAGTTGACAAAAGCATGGAACTGCTTCGCGTTCACAGTTTTTGCAATCTGGTCTGTCCCCAGCTGGTGGTGGCTGGTAGAAAACACGCAATCTGATGTGTCGATTCTCGCAGCCACTAACGAAGCTCTAAGCTCCGTGCTCGGTGATATTAGTCAAAGTAAATTCTTCAACCAATTCATCGACTTTGTCTAAAAATACCTTGAGGTGGGCACTTTCGTTGTGTGCTTCCCAGTTGGCTTTGGTGGCCCAGGTTTCTACGAAGAAAAATACGCCAGCTTTGTCGTCTTGTGTGAAAAAGTGGTAGTAATTACAGCCTTCTTCAGCACGAGTAGGTTCTAGTAGGGCAAGCAACTCGGTTTTTAATTCGTCTTCTTTGCCACTTTTGGCATCAATTTGAACCAATAGGCTTAATGGATCACTCATGTCTTATTTCCTCTTGTTATTAACATAATTAGCTTACACGGCGGCTAATGATTCGAAGCTGGGCAAACTGACGGTGTCCGGCATCTGATCCATGAAAACCATAACCACTTTGTTTGGCACCAATCCAAGGGGTGTCACCACCGGCAAAACAGCTTTTGTTGATGCCTATCATACCCGGTGTTAGTTGGCGGGCAACTTCGCAGGCGCGTGTTTCGTCTTTGCCAAATACCGCGCCGCCTAGGGCGTAAACACTGTTGTTGGCACGTTCTATCGCGTCATCAATATCACTGAATCGGCTAATACAGGCGACAGGGCCAAAGGTTTCGCCTTGCATGATGTCCATGTCGTCTGTTACATCGGTTAACACCGTTGGCAGTACATGGGCTTTGGGGTGATCTTTTCCGCCCGCAAGTACTCTGGCACCGCTTTCAATCGCTGCGTCAATTTGCTTGATGACGTGCTTCCGTTGGCGTTCGTTGACCATGGGGCCCGTTCTAACATCAGCTGTTAGTAACGCTACTTTTTGTTCAAAAGCTTCAATAATTGAATCGTGAACAAAAATCCGCTCGGTTGAAACGCACATCTGTCCGGCGTTTTCGAAGCTCATGTTAACCGCAACTTCAGCGGCTTGTTCAATGTCGGCATCATCAAGCACTATCATTGGGTCTTTACCGCCGAGTTCTAACATAATGCGTTTGAGGCTGTCAGACGCTGCCGACATTATGTTGATACCCGCAGCGCGAGAGCCGGTGAAGGCAATCAAATCGACATCGGCTTTAACCAAAGCTTTGCCTTGTTCGTCGGCACCATGAACGATTTGCAATAAACCTTCGGGCAAAAACTCATTGAGCACATCAACATAAGCTTGTGCGCTGAGCGGGGTTTCTTCTGAAGGTTTTAAAATCACCGAATTACCGGCCATTAAGGCTGGTATCACCATGGTTTGGGGCATCGACAGCGGATAATTCCAAGGCGATATTGCCGCGCAAACCCCCAGCGCATCGTAATGCGTTTGGGTTTCCATTGGGCCGTGCACGGCTATTTCACTTTGCAGTGCTTTGGCAATTTTGTCGACTTTACTGGCCATGCCGCGCCCGCAAAACTTGGCTTCGCTGGTGCCGCTTGCAACGGGTTTACCCATCTCATCGCTTATCAGCTGGCCTATTTCGGCGGCCTTTTCTTGCAATTTCACGCCGGCCTGTTTTAGCTTTTCGCCACGCTCAGCCAAGCTGACTTTACGCCATTGCTTAGCCGCTTGTTTTGCTGTGGTGACTATGCCAGCAATTTGCTCAACCGGGGTGATAGGCACTTGGCCTACCACTGCATTATTGGCTGGGTTAGTTGAAGTAAGCATGTTGCTCATTATAGACCTCGGCTGATGGTCATTTCGTTAATCAGGTTATTGGCGCTTTCAACATTTTCTAGCAACCACAAAACATAACGAATATCGACGTGAATGGCGCGGGTTATGTCGGCGTTAAAATACCAGTCTTTGGTGATTGACTCGTAAGTTGAATCAAAATTCAAACCAACCAATTCGCCTTTGCCGTTCATTACAGGCGAGCCTGAGTTACCACCTGTTGTGTCGGCGCTAGACAAGAAGTTCAGCGGCACAGAGTCGAGTTTTGTAGGGCGAGGTTTGTAACAATCTGGTGCGCTACAGGTTTTCACTTTTCTGTCGAGGTTTTCGTATTTGTATGGACCAAAGCTGCCGGCGTTGTAGGTGTCCATAACTTTTTTGGGCACATTAAATGGTGCTTCACCAGTGTGCTTGGCTATCATGCCTTTAACTGTGGTAAATGGCGTTTTGTATACGCCATCGCTAGACGGGTAACCGCCAACGCTGCCGTAGCTAATACGCAAGGTGCTGTTGGCATCTGGGTAAACCGGTTTGCCTAGGCTTTTGTTATAGGCAATGATGGCACGCATATAATCAGGTCTGGCTTGGGCCAGTAAACCCGACAATTCTTCGCCTTCTTCTTCAAACTTGAGGTTGGTTTCGTACAATTTAACGGCCAACTGAATGAAAGGGTCGTTTGAGTTTTCAAAGTCTGCTGGTTTTTTGCCAATCCAGCTAAGCCGGGTTTGTTCGTCGCCCAAACCACTGTTTTTGTACAAAGGGGCTATCATTGCTGCAATTTGCGCTTTGCTTAGTGAATCGCCGAGTTTTACGGCCTTATCAAAAGCCGCAACCCGTGAGGTGCCTGTTTGCTTTGAATATTCATATAGGTAGGCAGTCCACAGTTTGTGATCTACGCCTGCATCAAAACGTTTTGTCATGCGCTTGAGGCGAGCTTTGATCATCGGTAAGTCACGTTCTTGATACCCTAGTTTACGTTGTGCATCGGCTTTTTCGTTTTCTTTGGCCAAACGGTAAAGGCGTTTTGCTGCCCCTAGCAGGCTGTTACTTTGTGCATAACCGTAATAAAAGTCGCGTTTGTCGGCGGCTTGCGATTGGGTTAACAATTCAGTGAGTTGTTGATGAGACTGGGCAAAGTGGGCGCGTGAGCGGTCTTGTTTAATCCAGTCGGTTAGGGCTTTTTCATTTTTAAGCTTAATGCCGTGAATGTCGGTGGCTTTAAAACCATCGAGCAAACCCAAACGTTTTTTCATGCGGTTGTTAATGCTTTTCACGGTCGAAGAGTATTTAACTTTGGCATCTGCATTGTTTTGAGTGGCGCCGTCGACGGTATCGAGTGTTTTGTTGTACATATAAATTTGAGCTTCATAAGCCCAGTTGGCGGCGTGAGCTATTTCAGACGCCAATTTATAACGGCTGGTGCGGCCCGGGTAACCGGCCAAAATAATGCCATCGCCTTCACGTACGCCGGTTGCGCTGACTTTCAAATAAGATTTAGACTCATAGGGCACGTTGTCTTTGCTATAAGGAGCCGGTTTGCCTTCTTTGTTGACATAACCACGTAAAAAGGTGAAGTCACCGGTGTGACGTGGGTATTCGTAGTTGTCGATATCTCCACCATAGTTACCTATGGCCTCTGGTGGGGCGTATACCAAACGTACGTCTTTAATCATCAGGCTTTTGAGTAAAAAGTACTCCATGCCGTGATGGAACGCACGAACTGAGCAGCGGTAATCTGGGTTAGATTCACACTCTTTGATCAGTACCTTGCGGTTGTTTTGTATCGCATCGTATCGTTTTTTACCTTTAAGTGAGGCTGAAAGATTACCTATGACTTTATCGGTGACATCAGTCACAGACTCGGTGATGTATAACCTTTCTTGAGGGCCAGCACTGGGCTCATCTTGCATGCGTTTGGCCAAAAATCCGTTCTTGGTGAGGTTGTTTTCAACCGTGGTATTGTGCTGAATAGCGCCGTAACCACAATGGTGGTTAGTAACAACTAAGCCTTTAGGAGAAACAAACGATGCAGAGCAGTAACCCAAGCCAACCACCGCATTCATAGGATATTGATTGAGGTCGGCGACCTGTTTGGCGGGTAGTTCTATACCTACACGGTCGAATTCAGATTGCAGCTGGGCGATTTGATGCGGTTGCCATTGGCCTTCATCGGCTAAGGCATTGTGACAAAAACCGGCGAGGGCTAGTACAGACAAGGTTATACGAGTGTTCATGATGATATCCCACAAAAAAGTTGGACGCATTACAGCACGGTGAAAATCAGATCGCAAATCCTAGCCTCTACTTATCAACACTTTGATACAATAAAGGCATATACTCGGGGGATCAGTCAGAGTAATTTGAACCTTATAGAAGTAAAAGACTCTATTAACCGAAGTAAAGTCGCTATTAATAGCAGTAAAAGACACGATTTATAGAAGCAAATGATAAAGTTTAGAGGTGCACAATGAAGTTGGGAATGATTACAAAAATTGCTGCGGCAGTAGCGTTTTATACGGTAGCAGTAGCGCCATCACTGGCCTTAAACACTGACCAAAACACTAAAAAAGTGACACAAACCCTTGAGCTGTTTGAGCTTGAGCGAGTTAGCATTCAAAATGCCCACCGGGTATATTATCCTTCAAGAGCTTTGGCCGACAAAGCGACCATTAGTTTTCACAATAACCTGCTAGAAAGCCACCATGATAAAGGTTACCTCATCATGCAATTGGCTGAAGAAGATAAAACCAAACTTAGCGCTTTTGGTTTCACTTTTGCCCCGGCAACGCAGTGGATAGCCCAACGCGAAAAAGACATTGATTCGTTGAAATTGGCCGCCCAAAAACGCGCCAACAAAGCCAGTGCCGGTAAAAACGCGATGGCAGATACCATCGAGGGTTTTGCTTGTTACTCAACAGTAGAAAGCACTTATAACCAGGCAAAAGACTTAGCCGACAATAATCCTACGCTTGCCCAATGGGTTGATATTGGTAACTCGTGGGTAAAAGATACCAGCAGCCCTTCATTAACGAGTAATGCGGCGTCTGGTTACGACATCAAAGTGCTTAAAATGACCAACACGGCAACTAACGAAATTGATAAGCCGATATTGTTTATTCACAGTGCCATGCACGCCCGAGAATACGCCACGGCCGAGCTTACTTTGCGTTTTGCTCAACATTTGGTGAACAATTATGGCAAAAATGCCGATGCCAGTTGGGTGTTAGATCATCATCAAGTGCACATTGTTTTTCACATGAATCCTGATGGTCGTAAACAGGCCGAAACCGGGTTGTTGTGGCGCAAAAACGCCAATGGCAACTTTTGTAGTAGCTCGCCTGAAGACATAGGGGTAGATCTTAACCGTAATTTCAGTATGTTTTGGAATGCGACAGATTTTGGTTCAAGCCCCAATGAGTGCGCCCAGACTTTCCGCGGCCCAGAGGCGGCATCTGAGCCAGAAACCAAAGCTGTAGAAAACTATATTCGCAGCATTTACGCTGACAACCGGGGTCCGCTTGAAACCGATGCTGCGCCCGCAAACACCACTGGTATGCATATAGATGTTCACAGTTTCTCTGAGTTGGTATTGTGGCCGTGGGGTCACACCAATGCACCTGCACCTAATGGCGTTGCACTGAGAACGCTGGGCAGAAAACTGGCGTTTTTCAATGGTTATACACCCCAGCAAAGCATTGGTTTGTATGCCACCGACGGCACCAGTGATGATGTCAGTTATGGCGAGTTGGGCGTAGCGGCATACACTTTTGAGCTGGGCACCAATTTTTTCCAAAATTGTAGCGCCTTCGACAACAAAATATTGCCTGACAACCTTAAATCGTTGATGTATGCGGCCAAAGTGGTGCGTGCACCTTATATAATTCCAGCCGGGCCTGATGCCCAAAGCGTTACGCTTAATGGTGCTGAAAAAATCAATGTTGATGCCGGTGCCGTGGTCACAGTACAAACCTTGATCACCGATGAACGTTATGAAAACAGCAATGGTGCCGAGTTAAGCCAACTGATTGAGGGCGGTGAATATTATGTTGATAAAGCACCGTGGGAAGACGGTGCACAAGCCAATTTACTTCTGCCAAGCGATGGTAACTTGAACAGCGCATCAGAGGCGATGGCAGCGCAAATCGATACCACTGGTTGGAACGATGGCAAGCACATGGTTTATGTTAGGGGCAAAGATGTTGATGGCAACTGGGGCGCAGTATCTGCTGCTTATTTGTTGATTGGTGCCATCAACGAAGCACCACAGAGCTTATACAGTGTTGATTGCCAAGGACTAAAATGTACATTCAATGGCTCAGCCAGTAACGACAGTGATGGTAGCATTGCTAACTATTCTTGGGATTTTGGCGATGGTTCAGCAGTTGAATCTGCAGCCGGTTTGGTCAGCACCGAACATACGTATGCCGCTGTTGGCGAAATGTCAGCAACGCTAACTGTCACTGATGATTTAGGCGGTGAAGGTTCAACAACCACAACCTTTACAGTAGAAAACATGGCACCGACTGCCGAGTTTAGCGTTAGTTGCACAGATAACCGCTGTACTGTTGATGCCTCTGGTAGTGGTGATGCTGATGGTTCTATCGCGTCTTACGAATGGTCATTTGGTGGTACGGTTAGTGGTAATGGTGCAACGTCGATTCATGACTTTGCATTGGCTGGTAGCTTTGATATCACACTGACAGTAACCGACAACCTAGGTGCCACGCATTCTAAAACAACGAATGTAACGGTGACCTTGCCGGTTATTGACCTTACCAATGACATGGTCACTAACAGTGATAGTGGCGGTAGTCTTGGGTTTGGTGGCGCATTACTGTTGTTAATTGGTGGGGTTGGCCGACGGATTAAGCGTCGGTTCTGAATCTTGCTTAGGTAACAGTGAATACGGGCGGCCTTAGGGTCGCCCTTTTTCTTTTCATTGGATTATTATTGCATCCCGTAATTTGATTGCGTGTAGGGTGCCCGTGCGTAGCACTGTCCGAGGTTACGAGGAGCTACGCGCACCTTTATCAATGAAACACCGTTGGTGGTGGCGAATGACGCTATGGTGCGCAGAGCTGCTCGTGCCTCGCATTTCGCTACGCGAAAGCACCCTACGGCAAATGTAAGAAGGTTACTAAAATCAATTAATTTACAGCTCTAATTTTAGTCCGTTTCGATTATTACAAAGAAAAAAATTGACAACTTTATCATTAAAAACTAATATCCGTGCCGAATTCATTACAAACATTAAATACACCCTTATGTAGAATAACCTGCTCCCCCTTCTAGTGAAAGAACACCTTAACATGTCAAATACCACAAAATATTTGTTGGCTACTGCACTAATCGTTTGTTGTGTCGGTCTGCCCATTCTTTTCTCTGCTCACCAAGGTGATAGTATTGACTCTGTCACACTAGGTAATAAGTCGATTGCAGATATAAATGATGCGCCTTTTGAAACGGCACAAAAAACCAAAGGTAACAAAACCGGGTCACCAGAACCTTCTAACGATGTCAATGCAAACTGTGCGCAATATAACGCAGAATTGGCAACGCTTGCCGACAATAAAATCAAACAAATCGAAGAGTTCAATAAATATTTGATAACCATCGGACTGAATAGAAAAGATAGGGATGAAATTCTGCAATTAAATGGCTTGCCACTTTTGGAACTGCGAAGGCACACCAGCCAGTTTAAATTTAACTATATTGGTTTAGATCCAATAAAGGGAGACATTAAAATATTGCCAAAACCTGTGAGTAGACGGATAGGGCTGAATTTAATTACTCAAAATTACGACCCTATTATTGCACAAGTTACAGAGGGTAAGATAACAACCAGCAATATTATTGGTGGTAATAGCGTGCTTGCTGCAATTATTGTTGAAAATCCAAAAATAGATTCAAATGTATTAGAGCAGTTGATTGTTGCTGGGTTAACCCCAAGCTTCGCTGACCTAGTTGCATTAATGCGTGTTAAAGAGATTCCTTCGGCAACAATTAAACAAGTCGCGAAGCATAATAATGACAAGTTAGACACCGATTGGTTAGAAAACTATCACGGCAACACATTGACTGTGTTCGCTGCGCATCAGTTGAATTATGACTTGTTCATGTTTTGGTTGAATGCAGGGTCGCCGATATCACCAGCGAGATCTTTTTTTACCGCGTTGGATGTGTTACCAGTACCTACTAATGAGCAAGAACTGGCACAAGCGACAATGATATTCAGTGAATTGGCCGACCGAAATGTCGCGCCATACGGTATTCATACGTTAAACGCGATACAAAAGTGGTTGCCATCAACAGTGCAACACGATTATGTCGACTATTTTAACCAGTTCGAACGACCTGCAATGAGTGATGATCAAATGTCAATTAGCAGCGAATTTGCTGCCTTTATTGATTCACACGAGATAGAACTGACTAAAATCAACCAAACTTTTAGTCACTGTGCTGAGGCCAAACGTGAAAGTGCAGCGCAATTGGATGGCTCATCTAAGAAAAAATCCGTAGCCGATTTTCAGTCGTTAAATGAAGAAGAGAAAAAAATGGCACTGGTAATGTTAGAGGCGATGAACACCGGTGATTGGGCGTCATTTTTGTCAGACGACAACCCGATGAGCCAAACAGTGGAGCAAGATAAATTACACAAGTTAGGGTTAATGCTAGCTATTACGAACAATCACCCGTTTGAAACTATCAAGGGGTTGTTAGATAAAGGGGCTGTTTTATTACCAGAGACTATTTTTACTTTGGCAACTCAAGGCAACTTAGAATTGACCAAAAGCCTGCTACCCTATGGGTTAGATTTATTCGCCGAAGATGCGCAGGCAAGAAATGCACTTTATTATGTGGCCACTGCAAAGTCTTCGTTGGCTATGATGAATTACCTTCTGCAAAATGACGTTTCTGTTAATGAGGTAGACTTGTTGTTGCCGCTACTGTCCAGTGCGTTAACCGTCGACACTGTGAGTTATTGTAAAATACTTGTTCAGTATGGCCATGAGATAAACACGCAACATAAAATTCAGCTGACAAAGCTAAGAGAACAAAACAATGAATTATATCATCAGCTCGCGCCTATTTTTGGCATTCAATAAAAGGTAATTATTATGGATGGTAGTCGGTTGTCGCCCCGTTGGAGATATATCTTGTTCTCATTGTGCATGTTGTGTGGGGTAACAAAGTTAGCTTCGTATTACTATGACGAGCCGCGATACACCTTGAGCTACTTTCATGTTTCGGACTCTAAAACCATTGTTGTAGAAGATTGCTTGCTTCTTATGGAGTCAATAAAGAAGGAAATAGCGTTGACCGCAGACAAAAAAATAATGGTATTGGATAATCAATTTATGAGCATGACTGTTAAATGGTTCAAATGTGGGGTTTTCTAAAAGATGGCCTGTTTAGACTATTTACGATGAATCCGCCGATTGAGCAAAATAGCCAACAAGGCTGAAAGCAAATGGGCGCTAAGAATTCCAACAAACAATCCCTCAATGCCATTAATTGTAATGCCGATATAACAGCAGCCCAGCTTTAACACTATACGATGGGTCAGTGACAAAACACTGGCTTTAATATAGTGCCCAGTGGCATTGAAACTGCTTTGGCTAATGATAGTGATACCCGCGCCAATAAACCCTATTGGCACTATGGTTAGGTAGGTTTCTATGCTGTATTGAATGTGTTGGCCTTGAGAAAACCAAGAGGCCACGTAACCTGCGGCATTATACAAAACGGCGGCAACAAACAATTGGAAGCCGCCGACCAGTCTTTTAGATTGAGATAAAAACTGCCTGACTCGCTGGGTATGACCCGACCACCAATTTACCCCCACAATTGACGGTAACGAGGTCGTTAGTACCATAGGTACCAGCAGCAACAAAACCTCTAAGCGAAAAATAATACCCAGCACAGCAACGTAAATTTGCCCATATGAAACCACCATTATAGTGAGTAAGGTGATGCTCAAAGGGGTGAGTATTTGCTGAATGGTGGCGGGAAATCCAACCACCGATAAATGTCTGAACGTAGCCAGAGGTTCAATTTTGACTGACTTGTATGAACTCAGATTGAGCTTTTTAAATAACAAGGCCAGCGAAACAAAGGCAAATATCGCATCACAGCACAAATGTACTAGGGCTGCGTTGCCGAGCGCCAAATTTTCGCTGAACATATTGTGGTGAAACAACACCAGCGCAACACTGACTTTGCTGAGCATCCATACAATAAACAACAAGCTGGCGTGGGTGATTAGGCCCACCGCCCGCAATAAGCTATTAACCTGCCAAATCAACACCAAAAACACCCAACCCAAATAGCGCCAATGCATGTAGCTTTCAATCAGTGGCAGTAATTTGGGGCGAGGGCCTAAGTGATAACTGTCGGGTAACATGGCGTAATCAATACCCAAAAAGCTAAAAATAGAGTCGTTGAGTAAGTACGCCAATAAAGCAAAAGTGCAGCTTAGAATAATGGCCAGCACAATGCTGTTGATGATGATGTGTGGGGCGTGGTCTTTGTTTTGACTGAGTGCCTTAGTGACGGCGGTATTGGTGGTAATGGTCATTGCTATGGCAAAAGCCGCCATGGCCGTGGTGATGGGCACAGTGAAACCAAGGGCTGTTAGTGCTTCAAGGCTGATGTTACTGAGTAGTTGGCTTTCGAGTACATCATAAGCAAACAATAGAAATATCGCCGCCAGCATTGGGCTGGTCATGCGCAGCAGCACTTTGTTAACAGGGGCTTCTACTAGCCATTGGTAATTGTGGGTTTGCATGGGTTATTGAGGCTTATTTTGTGATGTCGGATGCTCTTGTTTAGGCTCTTGTTTACGGTATCGTAATATAAATCGGTCGGTGGGTTTGCCTATCAAGTCTTTGTCGAAAAAGGGTTTGTCGCGAATGTCATTTGAATTACGTAACAAGTCAGATTCACCCTCTAGTATAAAACCTGCTTTTTCAAAGCTCTGCCTGACCAGTTGTTCGTCAATACGGTGTATGCCATGCATTTTTTTGGCCGCGCTGGCGCCTGATCCTGATGTGGCAGAATGGTCGACTATGGCGACAGTTCCGCCGGGTTTAAGGGCTTTATAAAGGTCAGCTAAAATCTGCTCTGGATTATCTTCAGACCAGTAAAAATCGTGGTAGACCAGCATTAAAAATACCGCATCAACTGAGTCGTTAGGTAGTTGTAGGTTGTTCAGTTCTTTGTCCCAGCGCACCACATTGGGCAGACGGTTGTTTTTGAGTCGCTGCTCAACAAATTTGTCGGATTGAAATTCGTAATAAAGCGCGTTGTTGTGGCTGTAAACCTTGCCGAGCCTACCAACAACCCGAGAAAGTAATTCGGTGTAGTAGCCACCGCCAGCCATTATTTCAACAACAGTCATACCCGGACGAACGCCCAAAAACTCTAGCACTTGCGCAGGTTTTCGGCGTTCGTCACGCTGTAGATCAATATCGGGCCTGTCAGAATGAGTAATTGCAGTATAAAGGGTCTGGTTTATTAGATGATCTGGTTGGGGGTGTTGCTTGTCATCAGAACAGCCGGTTAATAGTGTGAGGCACATAATGCAAAGGGAAAAAACGCGTTTCATCAATTATTTAAAGGGCCTTATTATTGGATAGCTGCATTATAGACGCGGTTGATTCGTTTGTCCTTCTATTCGCTGTAACAAGGTATTAAGGGTTGATAAGATTACCTTGAAGGGTGTGTTCGTATTGTACTATACTTATATTGTAAAAATCGTAAAGTTAATGGAGTTTGATAATGAGCCTAGCTGTTAGTGAAAATGAAAGTACATTTTTGTACAAGCGAGTTGAAAGTATCCTGCAAGGTTTGGCGATGGATGATGCCTTGAATATCACTACTCATGAAGCGTCATCGTTGACCGATCAACAGTTTCTTGAGCAATTGTTAAGTATTCATACTCACCATAATTTTCGTGATCAAAAAATGGTCAAACGTCTTGAGCAAAAACGGGCGGGTCAGCAAAAGTTTATGGCTTTTTTAGGGCGTTTTGGTGGTTGCGAAAAGCAAACCAGTTTTGCCAAATTATCTGGTATTTCTCGACAAAATGTCTATAACCGAATAAAAAAAGGCTCATTAATAGCTGTTAACGAAGGCGGCGTGCCAATGGTGCCTATGTTTCAGTTAGATGAGCAGACGACTGATGAGGTGTATGGTTTGGCGCAAGTCAATTTGGTACTGAATAGCGCCAAACTTAGCGGTGCCATGAAATGCACCTTCTGGCTGAATGAGCATGGGGGGCTAGATGATGTTTCTCCTAGGGATTACCTTGTTAACCGTATTGGTGATGAAGACGCTTTAAACAAGGTTTTGGCATTTGCGCATAAAGTCGGGCGGCAAGGGTATTGATGGCGTTTTGAGCAGGGAGTTTCGAGTTTAATTGGTATATATGTAATATAACTGTTGTGTCAAAATATCGATGGTGTCCATATCGCCATCGGTATAATCCTTAAGTGCCGTTTGCACCGACTTGGCCACCACTGGCAAACGCCAAATAGCAGCACAGTCCATGGTGTCGCCAGACCAACGTGACGAATAAACCAAACCGTGACAATTATTGGCAAACTTGAGATAAAGTGTATCCGCAAGCGTTTGGGTTAATTCGTAAACATCATCCCCTTCAATTTTTTCAACACTTACGCCTAATACTGGCAACAAAGCGCGAATATCCAACAACAGTAAAGGCTCATCAAACCAAACGATAGATAATTCGCGTTCTTGTAAGTCACTGTCTTCAAAAAAATGTTCGCCACTGAGGTTAGGTGCAACACTATAAAATGTTTCTGCTAAAGCAGACTTGGCCGAGTTGGCGACATACGACATTGCAAAGTCTTGAAGTCTTCCATTGTAACGGCCTTTTTGATGTTCGCTTTGAGGTTTGAACAAAGTGATTGGTGCACTTTTTACATTGTTGTAGGTTTGCCACTGTATTCGATAAATCATATCCCAATGAACCGTTTGGCAGACTTCAAAGGATAGTGAAGTTAGTTTTTCAGCTAGGGTGGTTGCTATTGTTGGCATGTTACTCACTATGGTCCGAAAAAATGGATAATCAAATTTGGAGGTGATGAATTAGGGTATTGTATTCATCTTAGCGTATTTTTTTTAAAGTTGGCTAGAGGGTAAGTTGTAGCAGAGGCTGTGGGAACGAAATAGAGGTGCTATGAAAAAGGGTTATGTTAGTTACAAGCATTCATAGTGCGCATGGCGGCACCCTACGGTATGCTTGTCGGTTCGTGATTTTGGGCGCAGCCCAAATGTTTATCTACCCAAACTCCTGTGCCCGCTTAATATCAAACTGTGCCAGCTTTTTATGTAAATAAGTCCGGTCTATCCCTAATGATTTGGCCACATGGGTGATATTGCCCTTATAGTGTTTAAGCCGACTCACCAACAATTCTCGTTCCATTGTGTTGCGGTATTCTTTTAGCGTCAGTCCTTCATCAGCGATCTGCGTTGTGCTCGACTGGCTGAATATTTCTGCTGGAATGTCGTCTTTGGTGAGCTTGTCGTCGCTCATGATCAACATTCTTTCTAATGTGTTCAACAATTCTCTGACATTGCCCGGCCAAGCATAGCTACTTAATGCTGGGTAGACGTTTTTGTCGATAGGTTTTTGCGCAAAACCGTTGCGCTTGCATAATACGTTAACTAGCTGATTAACCAGCAGCGGGATGTCGCTGGTACGTTCTCGCAAGGGCGGTGACTTTAATGGAATGACGTTAATTCGGTAGAATAAATCTTCTCTAAAGTTGCCTTCGTTGACTTGCTGTTTTAAGTCTTTGTGGCTGGCGGCCAGTATGCGTACGTCAACTTTGCTGATTTTGTCTGAGCCGACTTTTTGAATTTCTGAATTCTCTAAAACCCGCAACAAGCTCGCTTGTGAGGCCAATGGCATGTCGCCTATTTCATCTAAAAATAGGGTGCCTTTGTTGGCCATTTCAAAAAAGCCTTTTTTGTGTTGGTCGGCGCCCGTAAACGCGCCTTTAACGTGACCGAATAGGGCGCTGTCGATTAGGTTTTCGGGTATTGCCGAGCAGTTCACTTTTACAAAGCTGTTATCAGTGCGTTTACTTTGCTGGTGAATGCTTTGAGCGATGAGTTCTTTGCCAGTGCCACTTTCGCCGCTGATCAAAACGGCGGCATCGGTCATCGCTACTTTGCTAATGTCTTTACGCAGTTGTTGCATTATGGCGTGGTCGCCAATCAGTTGGTCTTTGTGCTGTGAATCTTCGAGGGCTTCGACTCTTGAGCGTAACTGACGGTATTCAATACAGTTTTTTACGGTAACTATGATTTTGTCGGCCGAAAATGGTTTTTCGAGAAAATCGTATGCGCCGAGTTTTAATGACTGCACGGCTTCGTCGAGCGAAGCATTGCCAGAGATAAATATTACCGGAATATCGATTTTTTCTTCACGCATCTGTTCGAACAATTTTATGCCACTTTGCTCACCCAAACGTATGTCGATAATGGCGCAATCATAATTTTGCTCGCGCATTGATTTTAGCGCAGGGCTGGGCTGGGCAAAGTCACTAAGCTCATAACCTTCAGGCATCAGGCAGGCTTTTATGCTGCGGCGAATGTTGGTTTCGTCATCAATGACGATGATGTGTTGGTTATTGCTCATTAGGATTTCTTGTTTTGTGAGGTGATTATTGGCAACGTCATTTTAAACGCCGCACCTTGGGTTAATGGCAAACAACAAATGTCGCCGCCATGGTCGAGAATTATTTTTCGCACTATCGCCAGCCCCAACCCCATGTTTTCTTTGCTGCTTTTGCTCGAATAATACATTTTAAATAGCGATGAATGTACAGTGGGGTCAATCGGTTTGCCGTCATTAAACACGGTTATGGCGATGTTGTCATCTGCTTCTTTAGTGATGCTTAGCGTAACACTCAGCTGGGTGCTGTCTTTATTTGCGCACTCTTTATTGGCTTGAACGGCATTATTAATGATATTGAGCAGGCATTGATTAAACAGCAGGTGGTCAATGGCAACCTCAATACTTTGCGGCCCATCACTCAAGCTGATTTGTGCATTAGGCCAGCCCTGTTGATGCTGGCGGATAAACGTTTGGCAATGCTTAGCTATATTGTGAGGTTTTAACACAGGCTCAGGCAATTTCGAAAACTGCGAGAAATGGCTGACCATTTCTTTGAGCTTGTGTACTTCTTCGCTAACCACTTCTTTGGTATCAGCCAAACAGGCTTCGAAGGCCTCAGGGCTGGCATTGGCATAAGTGCGGGGCAGGTTAGATACCATCATTTCGATGGGCGTGAGTGGGTTGTTGATCTCGTGAGCCAGCTTGCCTGCAATGGCTTGCCATTGATCAAAATAGCTGAGTTCTTGAATTTTCTCGGCTTTTTTAATGTCACTGTTAGCAAGGGCTTGGTACGAGCGGGCGACTTTGCGGCTCAACCAAACTGCACCTAATAATGAAAAGGCCAGTATGACCACAAACAATAATAAGTAGTAGGTTAGGTAAGTGTCTCGTAATACTTGGCGCAATAACTGGGGTTGGTCGTAAACCACCAACTCTTCACCCGCAGCCAAAAAGCGCGTTTTGTACGCTTCTTGGTTGTCTGGGTCGAGCTTTTTTAAGGTCTTTAAATCATCCCGATAAGCACTAAGTAGCACCTTGGTGTCGGGTTTAACCGCAAGACCAATGGCGCTTTCAAGCACTTCGTCGAGCAACAGGTATGACGCTATCAGTGGCAGCACCGACAACGTCAATATGGCGCCTATCAAGTAGGCATTTATGCGATTAGTTTTGCGTGAGGTCGACATTAATCACTACCTGTTTGCTGCGCCATAATGCCGGTATTTCGTCGGTGTTCATGTATTGCTCCAAGATTTGGTCGAACAGTTTTTGAAACCGTGGGCCACTCGCTGCTACGCCGGTGGTCGACACTCCGCCTACGCGGCTTGAACGACTACCAACATAACTACTGTTGCTATGCGGCCTATTTTCTCGATGAGTAAAGCCGTTACTAGAGGCTATCCATGCCTGAATTTTCTTAATTCGCTCAGTTTTTACTGGGTTAACAATAACCCGAGCATTGATTTGATGTGAGTGGTTTGATTTGAGCTTATCAACAGCAATTAGCCGTTGTTCAATTTTATCAAGCCAACTTACCAGCGCTGCTTTGGTTTTAAACACGCGTTTATTGAATTGCCCGTCAGTGGTGAGTTGTTTAACAATATAAACCTCATCCCACAAATCATAAAGCACCTGAATGTTAACCGTTAGTGCATGCAATGGCTGGTTATTTTTGGTTAACGACAATATCAGGCTTATGGTATTGGGTAGGCCACTGTCGAGTTCTTTGTTGATAAACTGAGCCGGATAATCAATCTCGCTAAGGGTGACCGACAACTGACCGTTTAGGGTTTTGCTTGATACTTCAATTGCTTGAGCCTGCAACATAACAAAAGCGCCAAGCAGTATTGGCCAAAGGCCAATCTGTTTTATGACGGCTCTCATTGGCTTACGCGCTCCTGATGGTTGTAACCCAATGTAAAGCGGTAGATCATGCTGTCACTTTGATAGGTGTAACCGGCTTTGAGGCCGTAAGCGTAATTGCCCGGTGCCGTGTCAGTTTCTTTGGCTCCACCTAGGTTAAGTTCGGCAAACCAACCAGAATAGGTGCCTTCAAGTCGGTTGATGGTGTTAATACTGGTAAATCGGGCGCTAAGGTTGGCGATCAGTTGGCTGCCTTGAACATAATAACCTTCTTCGGGGCCATGGAGTGCGTTTGCGCCAAAGGTGAACACTTTGTTGTCGGCAAAACTAAAGTGCTTTTTATAGTCCATATAAATGTTGGTTCTGTCATAGCCTGTGCCATGGCGAACGGTACTGGTAAATAACGACCCTTGGGTTGGAAACAGACTGTTGTCTTGAGAATCCCATCCATAATTGAGGCCAAAGCCATCAAAACCGCTGACATCTACTGAGACAAAAGAATGGCTGCCAAATCGTCGGCCAAGTTCAAAGTAGCTGTTGCCTTCTTTAAAAGGCCGGTTGTCTTGATTTAATATCGGTTCTTGCTGGTCGACATGTATACGGTCGTTGTGGCGGTCAAAGCGACTGCTGCTGTTAACTCGGGCAGTAAAAAAATAGTTGGTTGAATCGAACAAATGCGGGTCATGGTAGGTCAGTGAGTAGACTGTAGCGCCGCTGTTACTGTTACGTGCGCCGGGTCCTGAGTATGAATGAATGTCTCCATTATCTCTGTAAGATGCTATATCATAGTTAAATTTATTGCTCCATTCGGCGTTATTGGCACTGAATGACAGCCTTTTTCCGGTGCCTAAAAAGTTAAAGTCAGTGATTGCCGCCGAATATGCAGGCCCTGAGGAATGACCATTTTGTGACTCACACTCGGTACTGCTCCAGCTTCGTGAACAAAACATATCGTTCATACCGATACTAGAGTAGTTGAAACCTAAACCCAGTTCGTACTGGATGTGATTGGCTTCGCTGACTTCAAAAACCACCACTACATGACCACGCTCTTGGCCTTTTTTGAGTCGGGTATTGACCGTTTTAAACTGTATTAGGGTGCCTAAGCGTAATTTTGCATCGGCAATTTCGTCTGCATCGAGTACATCGCCAACCTGCTGGTAATATTTTTTGGTGATGAAGTCGCATTCGGTGTTTTTATTGCCCTCACAGGTGATGCCATCGATGACCCATTTAGGGTTATCTTCGTAGGCAACGGTTTCTTCGCCCTGAGCTGTATTGGCTTGTAATGCAATGGCACCAAACATCAGTGTGGCGAGTAATTGGGTGTTGTTCATTGGTTTTTTCATGGGTATAGCTTCCTTCAACCCCGGTTATAAGCCGGGGCGTACAATAATGGGTTTACGGGCGTAGTTTTACGTCGGCAATAATCGGTTGGCTGTGCCACAAAGCCGGTATCTCGTCGCTTTGGGCATATTGTTCGAGTATTTTATCGAACAGCTTTTGAAAGCGTGGACCCGAAGAAGTAACGCCTGCGGAACTTGCGCCAACGTCAACTTTGGCTGCTACGTTGGCAGTAACATTGCTGATTGTTGCCGCTCTTTGCGTCAAATTACCAGCGGGTTTGCTATATCCATTAGAACTGGCTATCCATGCCTGAATCTTTTTAATTCGTTCAATTTGCACTGGATTAACAATTACCTGAGCTTTAAGTTGATACCCGTTGCTGGTGGCAATGGCACGCTCTGGCATGATGTTATCTATGGTCATGCTCGATAACATTTGTAGTAGCTGCTCTAACGATTTAACGCTATGACTTGATTGCACGCCAGTGCTGCTGCGCGATTGCAACAGATACACTTCATCCCATAAATCAAAGGTGATTTGATGGTTGAGGTGAACCGCCTGAATCTGCTTACCGTTGTGGGTGAGCGACAACCATAGGCTGATATTATTGGGCAGACCACTTTTGAGTGCTTTACCAAGCTTGGCTTTGGGGTATTGCAACTGGGCAACAGTAACCGACAATTGCCCGTTGTCGATGGTTGGCGATACGGTCATCGCCATGGCATGGGGGGCAAGTATTGCGCTAATAGCCAACCCCATACTCAGTGTTTTATAAAGCAAGCGCCCGGCTCTTGTGCTGCTTTTTATACGGGCATTCACTATATTTTCTCCCGCGTGGCATAACCCAAACTAAAGCGATAAATCATGCTGTCGGTTTGGTGGGTGTATCCGGCTTGGAGATAAATCGATAGGTCATCAGTTGCGCTACCCGAACCATTGGCTTTGCTCAAATCTAATGCTGTAAACCAGCCACTATAGTGCCCGTTAGTTGGATCTATTGGGTTGATGTGGGTTAACTTGCCCGACAACTGAGTGTGAACCCAGTGTTGTTCACTTTGCTCTTCAAATCCTCTATAGCTAGATTCGCTGGCTGAAACTGTACCACCCAAAGATAAAATGGTTTGTTCGGTTAAACCAAAGTGTTCTAGGTAATTCATCGACAAGGTGTTGTTTTTGCCGTGAGAACCACTGTGGTTGAAATTAGTGCTAAAAACTGAACCCTGAGTAGGAAACAAAGTATCATCTTGTGAATCCCAGCCGTAGCGGACACCCCAGCTGGTAACACCTGAGTCGGGAGAAAATCGGTCTTCGGGCTCGTTGTTTCGTTGGTTTATGGTTTGATTGTTGAATGACTTGTAGGTAGTCATACTGATAAAGGAATGACTAGCAAATCGACGACCGACTTCCATGTTCCAATTCATTGAGCTTGATTCTCTATTCGAGTCATCAATTTGTGTTACGCCATCTGCTTGATTTGAGACATAACGACTGCCAGAGGAACTATTATAACGACTAACGGTGGTGCGTAAGTAATAGTGTGATGAATCAAACAAGTGTGGGTCATAGTAGTCGACTTTGAAATTATAACCATGACTATCACCGTCAATTGATTGTGACAGGTCGCGGTCTGATCTTAGAGGTTCGCCTGTGTATTCAAAGTCGGCGTTAAACTGGTTGTTGGATTTACTACCACCGATATCTAATGACAAACGTTTGCCCAATCCTAAAAAATTAAAATCGGTGATGCTAGAAGATAACGACAAGTTTTTGGAGTGGCTGGTTCGGCTCATACAAGATTGGACCGCATTATAGCTATAACAACTGGGTGAGGTGCCATCGGTGTTTTGGTATGTAAAACCTGCGCCTAGTTCATATTGAATATTGCTCGCCTCAGTAATATTAAACACCACAATCACATGACCGCGCTTGTGTCCTTTTTCGAGGTGAATGTCGACATCACGAAACTGGATTAAGGTGCCCAAGCGTAATTTTGCGTCGGCTATTTCAGAGGGGTCGAGTACATCACCTTTGGCTTGGTAATATTTTTTGGTGATAAAGTCACACTCGGTGGTGTCGTTGCCTTTACACACAATATTGTCGATAACCAATGCTGGGTTACCACTGGTGTTGATACCGCTAGGTGTTTGATTTGCCGCGAAGGCAGCGCCGGGAAAGACCATTAAGGCCGAACCGATTAAACCGGTTATGAGTTGTTGGATTTTCATTGGATAGTCCTTTTTAATACTCTGGTGTTGATGTTTGCTGTTGCCCTGAGATATAGCAAACTGGGTGCCAATCACAGAAAAACCTTGATTATTTTTATAACCAACTAATTTATAAAGTAAATTTAGAAAATGACGGTGAATGAACCCGAACCATTTGGTTTATCTAGTGTGGTGAAAAAACAACAGTTGTGGATTATATACTGTGGTTGGGAGCGGGGGAAGGGGGTTATATATGACAAAGATGGCTGGTAAAATAATCGAATGAAAAAAATAAACGAATCAAACTGCCCATTGTGTAACGACATCAATCGTTGCGCAGAGGTCGACAAGAAAAAAGGCAAGGTTGTTACTGAGCCTTGTTGGTGTCATGGCGTTAAATTTACGTCTAAAGTGCTAAAAGCGGTGCCCAAAGAGGCTCGAAACAAAGCCTGCATTTGTGAGGCTTGTGTTGTCAAATTATCATTGGCTACAAGCGTTTAACGCGTTTTTGCAAAAGCTTGAAACTGTTTGCGCACCCTACGGCGATAAGAAATAGCCTTTTGCTTTTCGATTGCCAAATTCAATTAAATTCCATTAAGGGCAATCACGGGGGATTGCCCCTACGATTTTCAAATTCGATACATAGAGCCTGTTTCTAATCAACCTTGATACCCCCTGAAACACAAACAACCGCTACGACACACTTCGATACATAACCTTCTTTTAAGACAAGAACGGCTACAATTCGACCAATAAACATACTAATCATAATTCATCAACAAGCCTAAAGTTAAGTCATCGCTTGCTTAAGCAGGCAACAAAAACCAGGTTTAGCCTGTAACTGTTAAAGGCTTCGCTTGGAACATAAAGTCGGAATGAACCGACAATCATCGTTGTTGAGGAATATAGTTATGTTGAACAAATCATTACTTGCAGTATCCATTATGACCAGTTTGCTAGGGTCGACTACCGTTATGGCGAAAAACGTCACACTGGTTCGGGCCAATTCTCCAGAAGTTAAAATCGTTGGTGGCACCGAAGCCACCCCACATGCTTTGCCTTATCAGGTTTCATTACAAGGCCTCGACGGTTCGCATTTTTGTGGCGGCTCTATTATTGGCGAAGATATGGTATTAACCGCAGCTCATTGTGTAGAGGGCATGGCAAAAGACCCATCATTGCAGGTTCATGTGGGTGCTCATAATGTCAAACTGAACGTAGGTGAGCGTATTCGTGTTACCGAGGTGTATTCGCACAAAGAATATCCGGGTCTGTCAAAAGATGTTGCCGTGTTGAAGCTATCAAAGAAAATCACCGACAAAAACGCCAAAGTAGTTAAACTTGCTGATCAGGCCTTTTTTGATGCCAACCTCAAACCCGGTGTCAAAATGACGGTGTCGGGCTGGGGTACTTTAACCTCAGGCGGTAATTTACCTGACAAATTGATGCATGTTGAAGTGCCTTATGTCACCAACGCCACTTGTAATGGCGGCGAAGCTTACAGTGGTCAGGTACAAGATACTGAAATGTGTGGCGGTTATAAAGAAGGTGGCAAAGATTCGTGTCAAGGCGACAGTGGCGGCCCATTGGTGATTAAACAAAACGGTGAATTCGTTCAAGTTGGTGTGGTCAGTTGGGGTGAAGGTTGCGCCGCTGCAAATAAATATGGCGTTTATGCCAACGTAGCAGCGCTTAATCCGTGGATCACCAATGCCGCAGGCGGCAACGAAGCGCCGGGCGGTGGTTCAGGTGGCGGCGATAATGGCGGTGGCGATGGTGGCGATGGTGGTGATAATGGCGATGGCGGCGGTGATGGCGGTGGCGAATTACCACCAAGTCAAGGCGATGCCAGTTACTTTGCCTTGCAAGTCAGCCAAAGCTGGAGCGCCGGTGAAGAGCAATTAGAGTTGGTGTTTGAAGTACCTGAGGGGGTTAACATGTTTTATGTGTCCACTCGTGGTGACAATGGCGAACTTGACTTAGAAGTGTCGAAAGTTGAAGCCGACGACAATAGTGACACTGGCGGCGAAGAAAACCCAGACGATTGGTCTGATGATTGGTCAGATGAATGGCCTGGTGGTTGGGATTGGAACTCGTTCGAAAACAACAGCTATTATTCTGACAACGAAGGCAGTAACGAAAGTGTTGTTATTGAATTCCCTGCGGCTGGACAGTACACCATTAAGGTTAATGGTTATGAAGACTATAAAGACATAGAGTTTACTGTTATTGCGCATTAATATTGAGTTATTAGAAATGAAAATCGTCGCATAGCGGCGATTTTTTTGTTCTGATCTGACCTGCTGGTTGCTTAGCCTCCGTTTTTCCACAATGCTGCTGACTTAAGGATTGGTTCGATTTTACGCAGTTTACCAAAGGGTAGCGATATTCTAGTAGCGAGTTGTTCTTTTCTTTAAAATATTTTTAACCGCATTAGTACATGGAAGTATGTAATTAGAACAACGCAGGAGCGGTTGTCGAGAGGACGCAGAGAGCACAGAGAAAAGAAAAAAGATCAAAATGACCCTGTAAATAATTCTGTGTAACTGCCAGTTCTAAATATAATCAATCAAACGGTCTTCGAATTCAATCATAAACCGATTCAAGGCCGGTTTCCAATTCCTTATCGGCATTGTCCATTTTTTAGAAGCATCTTGAATCG
>CALKGI010000294.1 GCA_938085045.1 uncultured Alteromonadaceae bacterium | reverse complement strand
CTAACTTCCTATGGCTTCCTTCAGACCCCATCGTTGGCCAATGACGCCCTTGCCACTCGGATTATCTTCCCCTCAATCAGGGTGATACTGCCTTCTTTCAGACAGTCGGGTTTGCAGGCTTCGCCGAGCAAACAAAAAAGGCCGCAAATGCGGCCAAGAAGTGAGAGGGTGAAATTATTATCGTATCTGCAATACTGTCTGTTGTAAGGTCGAGTTAACTTCTAACGCTCGTGAGTTCGCCTGGAAATTTCGTTGCGCCGCAATCAAGTCGACCAGTTCATTGGTCAAGTTTACATTTGACGCTTCTAATGCTGAGGAGTTGATACTGCCGAAAGTACCTGTATTAGCCTCGCCTGCCAGTGGTTCGCCAGAGTCCAAGCTTTTCTTCCAGGCCGTATTACCGACTTGCCGGAGCCCTTGCACGTTACCAAAGCGGGCAACCGCAATTTGGCCTAAGAAAGAAGAGTCACCGTTACTGTACGATGCCACAACCTTACCGCCTGCATTAATATCGATACCGGTTAATCGCCCAACAGTTGCACCATCTTGTTCGAGATTGTTGACCTCAAATTTAGACGCATACTGAGTGGGTTGCCGTGTACCTGAACTATCTCGCCAGTTCACATTCATCGTTGTAGGGAATGTCGCACCATTGGTCAATATTCCAGAAATACCCGTTGTACCGGCACCACCTGTGATTGCCACTGGCAAAAATGGACTTGTGGTCGGTTGTCCATCTGCGGTAAATGAAATGGTTGTCGCTGGTGCACCGGCGACCCCGCCACCAACATTTGCACCAAGCTGACCTGATACATCACTCCCATCAACGGTTAAATGAACATTCCAGGTTCGATCAGGTGGCGCAACCACCTTAGCAAAGAAAATCCCCATGACATGCGCTTCACCTAAGCTGTCATAAATAGTCGTTGAAGTCGAAGAACTATAAGAGGCAATATCGGTTGGGTCAAAAGCACCAACCACAGGTACATCTGCGCGTGAATCAAGGTTCATCGATAAAAAGATATTAGTGGTAGAACGCGGTGCACCAGCCGAGTCAGGTATTTGAATCGCTTTGGTAGTAGACAAACTCACAGATGTAGTTGCACCTGTCGCCGGGTCAGTTTGGAAACCCTGCAAAAAGTTGCCTTGGCTATCAACAACAAAATTGTCTTTATTAAGCTTAAATGCCCCCGCTCGGGTAAACGTCATATCCCGTGAAGCCAAGTCAGGTGTCATGGCATAAAAGCCTTCACCGGTGATCGCCAAATCCAGCGAGTTGTTGGTAAATTTCAACGACCCTTGATGGAATTGTTGTGCCACTTGTGCCGTTGACACACCGTCACCGACTTTGGTTTTGCCGGAGCTGAAAATGGACGACGCATACACATTGGCAAACTCAGCTCGGGATTCTTTAAACCCAGTGGTGCTGACGTTCGAAATGTTGTTGGCGGTGGTATCCAAGTCTTTCTGGGCAGCAGCGATGCCGCTTAGTGCTATTCCAAAACTCATAACTTACCTCGATTTTCGCTTTTCGCGATGTCTAACTCAATTTACCCTCAAGCCATTCAAGGCCGGGTCTTTTTTAAATTCGTTTGCTGTGTATGCTTTTCACCCAAGTGAACAACACAGACTATCCTTCACCAATCTCTTCAATATCCGACATTTGGACAGAACCATTATTGGTGTTAATCGTCAGCCCGGCACCATTAGCCCCGAAGCTGACACTTTTAACTTTTGAATATGTCGATACAGGCAACGATGTCGCCTTATTACCAACACTTGCTTGTAGAGAAATCGAATATTCACCAGCTGCTGCTGGTACACCGTTTTCGTCTAAGCCGTCCCATTGAAAAGCATGTTTACCCGGCTCAAAACTGCCCAAATCAACAGTCCTAATCAGTGCACCACTCTTATCTTCAATGCGCATTTGAGTATTGTGCGCCGACAAAGGTGTATTAAACGCACCTGATATTGGCTCGCCATTACCACCGCCTCGCACTGTATTGGTCGGCAATAAAACCTTTTGTCCGACCAAAGACGATGCCTGCAAAGCCTGATTCGACGTCATCGAAGCGGCAAAGTCAGCAAAGTTGGTATTCATCGACGAAATACCATCAGCCATGGTAAAGCTGGTCATTTGTGAGATCATCTGATCATTTTCCACCGGTTTGGTCGGATCCTGAAAAGACAATTGCTGGGTTAACAAAGCAAAAAAGTCGTTCTGACCTAAGGCCCCGCTTTCTTCTTGGGTATTAACCTGTGCAGTCGGGTTATTACGTAACCCGTCTATAACGCTGTTAGATACTGAATCAACCACTGTCTTCACCTCATGCCTATTTCTTGTCCAAAAACAATCATCCAAGATTGGTTTTTAAAAAATCGTTCCGTCAAATTAAATCGACGTTCTATCTTTGACCCATTAGCAATGTTTTCGACAACATTTGCTTCGCTGCATCTGCTACCTGAACATTGGTCTGGTAGGTTCTTGACGCCGAGATCATGTTTGCCATTTCTTCCATTACATTGACATTGGGTTTATAGATATACCCATTTTCATCTGCATTGGGATGATTGGGCGAATACTCCACGTTCAGTGGTGCCTGAGATTCAACAATGCCCAGTACCTTGACGCCGACCGACTCGCCCTGCTGGGCTGTGGCAGCTTTTGTCATTTCTGCGGCAAAAACAGGCTGGCGTGCACGATAAGTTTGCTCAACACTACTTGAAACTGTATTGGCGTTGGCAACGTTACTGGCCGTGGTATTAAGCCTGATAGACTGGGCACTCATGCCGGTGCCGGCGATATTGAATACGTTATATAAGCTCATAATTATTGTCCTGTTAATGCTTTTTTGATGCCCTTGATACGGCCACCTAGAAAACGCACACTGGCCTGATATTCCATCGAGTTCTCAAGGAATTTGTTACGCTCCAATTGAACGTTAACCGTATTGCCATCACCGGTATCGGGCTGATCTGGCGTCACATACAACGACTCATTTTGGCCACCTATGCTGGGTATCTTAAAATGCTTTTCGTTGGTGCTGGTCATAATTTGCGAAGGGCGTTTGTCCTGCGCATTTTTCAACATCTGATGAAAGTCCATGTCTTTGGCTTTGTAATTGGGGGTATCAGCATTGGCAATATTGCCCGCGAGCACTTCGGCACGCCGAGAGCGGGCAACCATTGCGTGTTCATGTACGCCAAATGCTTTATCAAAACTAATCGCCATAATACTTACTCACAAAAGACTTCGTGAACAAGATTAAGCAATTAGCAGACCAACAAGGAGGGTTATTCTATTTTTTTTGGTAGATGATACCGGGGCTACAACGAAGCATATTGAATTTGTCGCTCAAACCAGACATCGATTCGGAAGCGCCAAGAAGTAAAAAACCTTTATCATTCAAAGACTTTGAGAACTTTTCAATTATCTGGGCTTTGATTTCAGGGGAAAAATAAATCAACACATTGCGACAAAAGATAATGTCGAAACGGCCTAACAAGGAGTAATTATCAAGCAAATTGAGGTGACGGAAATTTGTCATGCGGCGAATATTTTCCTTCACCTGCATCATGCCATGGCCACTGTCTTGGAAAAACTTCTGCTTACGGTCAACCGAAAGTCCCCTAGCAAGGGCTAATCCATCGTATTGTGCCAACTTACAGTGATCAAGCATAGTGTTTGAAATGTCAGTGCCCAAAATACTAAAATTACTAGACAATGAACGAGGGTTGCTGGCTTGGTATTCAGCAATAGCCATTGAAATAGAATAAGGTTCTTGACCGGAAGAAGAAGCAGCAGACCAAATTTTCAAGCTATTTCTGTTCGCCAGCAACTCGGGTAGGATTTTTTTCTTAAGTAGTTCATATGGATAACCATCACGAAACCACAGTGTTTCGTTGGTCGTCATGGCATCAACCACGGCTGCCCTCAGTTGCCTTTGGGTCGGTTGCAGGGTTTGCACTATCAACTCTGACAGCGACGTCACCTTAAACCGACTCATTAATGGTGCAAGGCGACTCTTGACCAGATAAAGTTTGTTATCACCTAGGACAATACCACACTGTTGTTCCAAAAAATTGCGGAATCTGGCGTACTCACCATCATCCAATTGTTTATCTGACACTTTTTATGACCTTAGTCTACATGCAACCATTTTTTGACTGCTGCAGCCAAATCATCCGGATTGAATTTGGCGATAAAGTCATTTGCCCCAACTTTTTCGACCATCGCGTGATTAAAAACACCACTTAACGAAGTATGCAAAATAATATGCAACTGGTCCAGTCTTGGGTTGGCGCGAATTTCTGCTGCCAATGTATAACCGTCCATTTCAGGCATTTCGATATCTGATATCAACAACCCGACCT
>CALKGI010000293.1 GCA_938085045.1 uncultured Alteromonadaceae bacterium | reverse complement strand
TTAATGCCAAGAGTGTCAGGCGTTGAGGTATGCAAAAAAATTCGTGAATTGTATCCGGTCAACGAAGTGCCGGTGATTTTTCTCACTGCCAATATTGATGTCAATAATTTGGTTCAGTGCTTTAAGGTTGGCGCCAACGATTATTTAAACAAACCAGTTAATAAACACGAGTTACTGACCCGGGTCGAAACCCACCTTAAGTTGTCAGATATCAACCGCACTTTAGAGCGTCAGGTCATGCTGCGCACCGCAGCACTTGAAGAAAACAACCAAAAGTTCAACACCTTGGGCAAAATCTGTAACGAGATCAGTTCAACACTCGATCTCGACAAGCTACTGACTACCGTATATTACCGCCTCAAAGAATTGATGGACGTAAAAGTCTTGTGTATAGGGCATTATGAACCAAAAAAACAACGTATTGTGTTCAAACAAGGCATTGAATCTGAAATGTATTTGCCTAAGTTTCAAGACTTAATGAGTGAGAGAAACCAGCCTGCCGTGTGGTGCGTAGAAAATAAAAAGCCCGTGATAATCAATGATTTCTCCCGAGATTTTGCCGGCTATTTTGGTGAAGTATCGACCCCAGTCACCAAAGTGGGCGTACAACCTAAATCAGTGATGTATTGGCCCTTGATTGTAGGCGAGACCGTAATTGGGGTGTTGACCGTACAAAGCCTGAAAAAGAACGTTTACGAGACGCCCCAACAAGACATGATGAAAACGTTGGCATCGACCACCGCCATTGCCGTAGACCATGCTAGAGCCTATGACGAGGTAGAACAGCAAAAGCTGGCACTTCAAGAAAAAAATGCTGAGATAGTCATCAGTCAAAATCGTCTAACCCAATCTGAAAAAATGGCATCATTAGGCACTCTAACTGCCGGTGTGGCGCATGAAATCAACAACCCCACCAATTTCGTTCATGTCAGTGCACAAAACTTGTCGGTTGACCTTTGCCGTTTTGAAACCTTCATACTAGATTTGGCCGAGGCCGATACCGACGAGACAATCATCACTGCGCTGCGCAACAAATTCAAGCCACTGCATCAACACTTGGCCACCATTTCACAAGGTACTGAACGCATCAAAACTATCGTCCAAGACCTTGGGGCGTTTACCCACTTCGACGGCGAAGACAAAGAAATAATCAGCATAACCGATTGTCTCAAATCGACGCTTAACCTAGTGCAAACAGAGCACCTTGAACTGGCCGATTTTGTCACCGATTTTCATGGTGATCCACAACTGCGGTGTTTCCCGGCCAAACTGAACCAAGTATTTATGAATTTAATGGTTAATGCCGTTGATGCCATTCGTGACAGAATGCGCAAGCAAGAAACGCCTATAAGAGGTGTGGTTTTGGTCAGTTGCGATGTACATGACAATTTAATTCACATTTGTGTTAAAGATAATGGTTGCGGCATTGACAAACAGACCCAGAAAAAACTGTTTGAACCATTTTATACAACTAAGGGTGTAGGGGAAGGCACTGGATTGGGCCTGTCGATTTCATTTGGGATAATCGAGGGACACGGCGGAACTATTGAGGTTGAGTCTGAACTTGGGGTTGGCACGACTTTTACTGTTTTGTTGCCTGTTCTTTAGATCAAATGCTTCACTTTTTATGCTCCTGCAAAAAAGAAATACCGTCCATCCATGGACATAACACGGAGGCACGGAGCCGCGGAGGTTCACGGAGGAAAAGCAAGAGATAAAAACTAATAAAGAATGCGGAAAAGGGCTGTATGAATAAGACTGATGATATAGCAGTTGTTGATTATATTTTTAAATCTAAATGTTTCTATTTTTTGTTTTTTCTATCACTTTTTCTTTCTCCGTGAACCTCCGTGCCTCCGCGTCTCCGTGTGAATTCTTTTGACCTAACCAGCTACTCAGCCTTCTTCTCACGTCCAAGCAAGGTTACAGCGGCTTCACGAGGTGACTTGCCCTGATAAAGCACTTCATAGATTTGTTCGGTGATGGGCATTTCAACGTTCATTCTGTCTGCCAGCAAAAACACTTCTTTGGTATTACGGTAACCTTCTACCACTTGACCGATGTCTTTCATGGCATCATCAACCGATGCGCCTTTGCCAAGGGCCAAACCAAAGCGGCGATTTCGAGATTGGTTGTCGGTGCAGGTCAGCACTAAATCGCCCAATCCGGCCATGCCCATAAAAGTTTCGTTTTTAGCACCCATTTTAGCGCCCAAACGACACAATTCAGCCATGCCTCTTGTGATTAACGCGATACGAGCGTTTGCGCCAAAACCAATGCCATCGGCTATACCTGCACCTATGGCAATGACGTTTTTAACCGCTCCGCCTAGTTGAACGCCAATAAAATCGTCGTTCGAATACACCCTGAAGGTTTTTTCGCAGTGCAACAGGTCAGAAATGATTTCGATAAAATGTGGATCGTTTGACGCCAATGAAATTGCGGTGGGCAGTTGTTTGGCCATTTCTTTGGCAAACGTTGGACCCGACAGCATTGCCAGCGACATTTTGTCTCCAACAATTTCTTTGGCCACTTCTTGGAGTAACCGACCGGTGTCGGCTTCGAGCCCTTTGGTTGCCCATAACAGGCGAGCATCGTCTCGAAGGAAAGGTTTGATTTGTTTTAACATCGCACCAAAAGCGTGGCTAGGAACCACAACTAAGATATTGGTGCTACTGCGAACCGCAGTTTCCAGATTGGCCTCAATGCAAAGCGAGTCTGGAAATTGTGTTTCGGGTAGGTAACGCTCATTACACCGCTGTTCGGTCATTTGCGCTAAATGCTCAGGGCTTCGACCCCAAAGCAATGTTCTATTGCCGTTGCGAGCAAAACATAAAGCTAGGGCGGTGCCGTAAGACCCCGCCCCTAAAATGGTAATGTCAGCTGATGTGGCAGAAACCATAGCTTTTAACAGCTTAACTTATGCGTTAGCTGTTTCAGGCTGTTCAGCCTGTGCTTGACGCTGCTGTACGTACTGAGCGAACAAAGCATCGAAGTTTACTGGCGCCAAGTTCAACTGTGGGAAAGTCGCACGGTTAACAAGGTTAGAGATAGCTTCACGAGCGTATGGGAACAAGATGTTAGGGCAAAAAGAACCCAACATGTGTGCCAATTGACCTTCAGGAACATTCTCGTCGTCGTTTGCAGAGAAGATACCGGCTTGCTGAACTTCACACAAGAAAGCAGTTTCTTCGCCAACTTTAGTGGTAACAGTCAGTGACAAAATAACTTCGTATACGCCGCCTTCCAATTTGTTAGAGCGAGTATCAAGGTCCAATTTTACTTCTGGCTTCCACTCTTTCTTGAAGATTTCTGGTGCGTTAGGCGCTTCAAAAGAAATGTCTTTTGTATAAATACGCTGAATGGCAAATTGTGGACCTTGCTGTTCGTTAGTAGCAGCACCGTTGGCTTGTTGGTCTGACATGATAATTCCTACTTAATTTTAATTGATTTTGGTTTTTGGTTTTGATTATTGAATTGGTTTCAATACACGTGTATGTGAATCCTAGTGCTCAAGCAAAGCGTCTAATTTACCTTGTCGCTCAAGCAGCATCATTTCGTCGCATCCGCCGATATGTTGCTCATTAATAAATATCTGTGGCACGCTATTGCCACCATTCGCTCGCTCACGCATTTGAGCGCGAAGCTGTGGGGCAGAATCCACATTAATTTCGGTGAATGTCACATTTTTGTGTTCAAGCAACGCCTTGGCGCGGACACAATATGGACAATAAGCAGTTGTATAAACTTCTACTGTTGACATATCTTTATCTCACTATTTCTTGGATACAGGTAAACTTGCGCCATACCAGGTGTTCATGCCACCTTGTAAGATACAGACATCGGCAAAACCATTCTTAAATAATGTCGCTGCCGCCCCTGAGGCCGACATGCCAGCATTACACACTACTATAATGGGTTTGCTTTTACTTTTTTCAAGAGAAGCGAACTCGTTTTTTTGAATTTTTTCTAACGAAAGGTTGACAGCACCGGCAATATGGCCTTTATCAAACTCGCCTTGATTGCGAATATCGACCACAACGCCGTCTTCACGGTTGATTTTTTGAGTGACCAAAGGTGCAGATAATGATTTTATCGGTGAGGTCATTGCTTTGATTTGCCCAAAGACAATCGCAAAGAATATCCCTACCCAAGCGACGCTCAGAATAGGATGATTACCAACAAACTCTATAAATTGTTCCACTGCATGAACCTTTCAAAATAGGACTGAAAATTAGCGAACACGGATTATCCATTATTCACTGGCTTGACGCAACTATTACCTCGCGCACCATGGGATCTACCAAAACGGCAACAATGGAAAACTTGATTGTCTTCAACTAGGCTTAATTATTATTGCCTGATGTGCCCAAGTTTTATGAATTTCAATCCCAAAATCACCTTCGCTTACCTGTTGGCACTAACCTCCACTTATGCCCTAGCCAATGAGGCAGAAACAGAAGCGTTGTTTACAATGGATTTAGAACAGTTGCTTAACGTTGCTGTTGATAGCCCGAGTAAATTCAGTCAATTAGCAGCAGATGCACCAGCAGTTATTAGTGTCATCAGCCGCCGTGATATTGAGCATTTTGGTGCTAACAGCCTGCTCGAAATTCTCGACCGCAGTACCAGCATGAGCATGACAGGCTCATTTTTCTTCCCTCAGAACGTGGCATCGCTGCGCGGCGATTTTGAATCTCATTCTGACAATCACATGATGATTTTACTCAATGGTCGGCCCATGCGCGAAAGCTTTACAGGCGGCGAAAACTTTTCAATCTACACCGTTTTTCCTGTGGATATGATCAAACAAATCGAAATCATTCGCGGTCCGGGCTCGGTATTGTATGGCTCAAGCGCCTTTTTGGGGGTGATCAATATCGTCACTACCAACGCCAAAGAAACCCAAAATAGAGTCAGTGCCACACTCGGCAGTTTTTCGACCCGCAAAATAGCAGCCACCAGCCATTATCAAGGCGACGATTTACAACTGAGCGCCGGACTGAACTATTTTGACGAACAAGGTTGGACATTCAATGCGCGCGATAACAACAACCAACCGGGCGCATTTGATACAGGTGAAGACAATTACTCGATGGTGCTGGGCGGCACATATAAAGACATCACCTTTAACTCAATGTTGACACGAGCCGTTCAAGACTTTTGGGGCAGCACCTCGACTTGGTCTGGTAGCGTCCCTCAGTCAGAGCGTGATATAGCATCTAAACGGTTTATGGTCGACATCGGCTATCAATATGACTTATCTACCGACAACTATATCAATACCAACATCAGCTATTCTCAGGCTAACTTTTCACACTACAATTACGATTCGCAATCGAAAAACCTATTTGCTGAGGCGACGCACCACTGGCAAGTCAATGACAATCTACGATGGCTGTTTGGCACTACAATATGGCATCAAGATGTGTCATCAGAGGCCGGCGAACTGGCCGCGCCGGTGGCCGATTTTAATCAAAACTGGTGGAGCCTTTACGGCCAATTATCTTATAAATTTGCTGGCGGATTAAACTGGATACTAGGTGCTCAGGTCAACAAAATACCGCAAGTGTCTGCCAATACAGTGCCGCGAATGGGCTTTATTTATCAATTAGATAAAACCTCAGGCGTCAAACTGATGCACGGGCAGGCATTTAGGGCAGCTTATGGCGTAGAAACCAACTTTGACTTGGTATTGTGTTGCAACAATGATGGCACCAACAAAGGCGGCTTGCGAGGTAACGCAGCGCTCAAACCCGAAACCATCACCACCACCGATTTACAATATTATGTGGGTAACGACAATTACCAATTTAACGGCACCTTATTTTATTCTCAGCAAGAAGACTTGATTGAACGCCAACGTGCCCAAGACAATATTCAAGATTTTGTTAATCGTGGGCATTTAAAAAGCAAAGGGATAGAGCTCGAATACAAATATGCTTTTAGTCACAAAGCCCAACTCACCGCGTCTTACACCTATCAAACCAACGAGGCTATTAGTGCCACTGCTGTGAATGTTGAAGATTTTACCTTACAACCCAACAGCATGTTTAAAATTGGCTACAGCAACGAATTTGACAATGGTATTACGCTGGGATTGTTTGACTCATACTTTAGTCATGCCCACGACAATGCTAAAACCAACCCCAACCGAATAGCGGTCAACCCAACGGCAGACTCGTATAATTTGGTCACAGCCAAAGTGCGTATTCCGTTGAGTTTATTTAGTGATGGTTTCAGTGAAAAGAGTGCCATTGAGTTTTATGGATATAACTTACTTGATGAGGATGTTTACCAGAGTGAAATGGTAGGCCGAGTGATTAATAGCAACCCTTTGAGGGCTGGACGGAGTTTTTATTTGACGTTTGATTGGGTGTTTTGACGGGTCAAGCCATCAGCCTGCGCCTGAAAATAATCAGCCTTATCACCCTGCCCCACCAACCGATAGTAATCAGCACCAACCTGATAACAATCACGGATTTTACTGGTCAGTTCTAAATGTGAAAAATGCTCAATGGCCTTCGCTATTGCCGCCTCTGCCTTACTGTTTTGTTGCATTGCCAGCCATTTGGCGTAATTAAATAAAGCATACGAATAAATCTCGATATTCATTAACTTATGTTCTACTACCAGCGCTTCTAAAGCCACCATATCTTGCTCTATCACCGCGATTGTAACGCCCTGTGGCTGATAGACCCAACGAACCATGCGGTAATAAATGTTCTTTTCTGGCACGTCTATATAAGTTTGTTCTAACTGACTAATAAGCCCTACGGCCCGAGTCACGTTGCCTTTGCTGTATGCCAACTTTGCTTGAATGAACATCAATGGGTTTGCTAAATCAACAGCTTCAAATTGATTCATTTGTGCCACTTGATGAATCAATGTTTGGGCTTGCGGGTATTGTTTAAGCTCGATGTGAATGGCCGCCCTTTTAAGAACAGAAATACCCAACGCCATTTTATCATTGCGCTTTTGCGCGTAACTTTCGGCTTCTAAATACAATACCAGCGCTTCGTCGTATATCTCGAGTTGACGCGCTCTGTCGGCTAAGGCCATTAAAGACAAGCTTATATCTTTATACGTGGTGACCTGATATTCAGCAGGCGGAGGACTTGAGCAGCCACACAGCAAAGTCGCCAATAAGCACAAAACCGTTTTGCAATATTTGAACATCAAATGATTAATCATTCATTTCAATCCCTGTGCTTTTAACGTCTTTTTTAATGCCATCTTTTAATAACGGATTGTTGTTCAATCCTTGCAGGGTTTTATCGAGTTTTTTCAGCACTTGTTGCACCGAGTGCACGGTGATCACTAACTGGTCGCGCTCGGCATGAATGTTGTTGAGCATGGTTTGCAATACCGTAAGACTGGCGTTGACACTGTCGAGCATCGGTGGGATTTTGCCATCGGTAATGCCCTCAACAATCCGTTCGGGTTCGCTGTATTTGGTGAGCAATAAGCTTGCTTGATTAACCACCCCATCGGCACCATCAAGCATTTTATTCACCCGGCCAATTAACTTGGGTAAAGTCCCCAAATAATCTTTGCTTTGCCCCATCATGCCTTCGGCCTGAACCAAAATATTGCTTTTTCGTAGCGCCTCGCTGACCGTTAATAAATGGTCGGTCATCTTAGCCACACGGTCGAGAATACGAAAGATAGACCCAGCATCTGGGTTGTTTTCTTTTTGAAAGTTAAGTAGTAGGGTATTCACGCTGGCAATAATAGAATCGATGCTATTGGCCTGCACCGCAATCAAGCCATTTTTGATATAGGCCTGACCGAGTTCACTGTCGATGTGCGGCACCAGCTCTAGCGCAGGCAAGATTTCAAGCTCGTTTATTTTGGAGGTCACTGGCAATATCAGCTCAAAGGGCGAAATATCGCCTAGCAGCGTGTTTCGATGACCGCCCAATACAGCATACTTAACGACTTTGGTTTTATATTGATCAAACACAAAAAAATCGACTTCGATGTCGTTAGTATTAGGGTTGAGCGCAAACGATTCGACACGGCCAATTTCTAATCCCTTAAAGAAAACCGCAGGCTTGCCACTTAACCCTTTGGCGTTGTTAACTATGGTTCGGTAATACGTTTTGTCGACGAAAGCTTTGTTATTAATCAGCACCATAGTGGTAAATGCCACCAAAATAGCCACACCGACAAAGATGAACAAAGTCACAATTTTATTGGTGTTTTTTGGGCTATTTTGCATACTGAGTTCCTTTACTATTACCTACAAGATGGCCTTCACTCAAATCTAATCGCACATCGGCCAGCCGCTCAATGATGCTACGACGATTGGTAAACAAAATAAACGTAGTGCCGACATTTTTAAGGTGCTTCAAGCGATTTTTAAGGTGTTCGTTCCATTTTGAGTCGATGACTGACATCGGTGCATCCCACACCAACAACTTAGGTTCAACCAACAACGCTCTGGCTAGCCCTGCCAAGCTGGCCAGTCCGGTTGACAGTTGATCGGTGCGCTGGTCTAAATACGACTCTAAACCAAACTCACAGCAAATGGCTTGCACCTCTTCACGCTTTTCATCACAGCTTTTATCAGGAAAATATAAATTCAATGGCAACATCAGATTTTCGGCCAACGTCAAATTCGAAATCAATGCGCTGACTTGAAAAACCACACCCAAGTGTTTACGAAATTCTTGGTTTTGGGCTTCGTTCATTTGCGCAATCGATTGGCCGTCGACCAGCACTTCGCCACACTGCGGCGGAAAAATCCCGCAGACAATAGAAAACAACAACGATTTACCACTACCCGAGCGCCCAGAAACCACCAAACACTGACCACTTTCAACGGTCAAATTGATGTTTTCGAGCAATTGTCGCTGCTCTAGTTTATGACAAATATCACGAAGTTCTAAACGCAAAAAGTATGTACCTCAAGTAAATCAATAACCGCTTAAACCAAAATAAATCAAAGTGCCAAACAAATTGACTATGCACACGGCAATGACGCCCCGTCCAACCGCTTTGATATTTCGTTGTGGTACCTCGGTAATGGCTTTTACTACTGTTAGGCCGTGATAGCTGCTGATCATACTAATAAAGAGGCCAGAAACCGCGACTTTAAAAATCATAATGCCAATATCTAGTAGCCGTAATTCATTGAGTAAGTGACTTAAAAAGTCGAAGAAAGGAATAGATTGAAATAAATTACTGACCAGAAACCCACCAAAGATACCACTCATTAAAAAATAGCTCATTAACACCATTAAAGACAAGACCATGCCGACCACCCGTGGTGATACTAGGTATGAAATGGGCGAAATGCCCAGCACAATCAAAGCGTCTATTTCTTTGCTGACCACCATATTACCAAGCTCGGTAGTGATTGCGGTGCCTGAGCGTGCCAACACAATAAAGCAAATGATGAAGGGACCTAAGTCTCTTATCATCGCAAAAATCAAAATTTTGTAAATCCAATCAATCTGGCCAAGTGCAGCCAGCAACTGATAACCTTCAACAATGATCAAAGCGCCAAGCAGCAAGGCGATCATTACGCACAAACCAATCGTTTCGACCCCAGTAAACAAAATCTGCTTTACCAGCACATCAATGTTAATGGCCCGACTTTTACGAAAATTGATGATGTCTAATAACACCTCAACCGCAAATGACGTGAACCCATTAAATTTCATCAGCTGGGTTAATCGGTAGCAGGGCTTACATCGGCACTGGCATTGTCACTATCACTGCCAACCGATTCAACAAGAAAACTGGCAATGGTGTCATACAACACAATTTGCTCTATGGGTTTGCCTACATGGGCCCTCATGCCCAGTGCTAGATAATTTTCTATGTCTTGTGCCATCACATTGGCGGTCATGGCGACCACTGGTATCTGTTGACACTCGGGCATTATGGCCATTCGAGACATGGTTTCGCAGCCATCCATTTTTGGCATTTGAATGTCCATCAACACCAAATCGACGGTGTTTTTAGCCAACAACGCCAAAGCTTCGAAACCGTTTTCGGCCAGTAGTACATTGGCCTTAGTCGGCTTTAACATTTCACAAACGACCAGTTGGTTAATGGTGTTGTCTTCTGCCACCAACAAGGTTTTTCCCGACAAATCGGGGATGACATAATCAGTTGTCGTGTTGGCCAATGGCGCTAACGGATTGGCTGCTGGTTGCTCTTGCAACGGCAACAACACCGAAAAAGTACAGCCTGCGACCTCATTGTTCACACCAAATATACGACCATTCATCAGCTCAACAATCTTTTTACTGATTGATAGCCCCAGCCCAGTACCACCAAATTCTTTGTTAATAGCAGCGTCGGCCTGAACAAAAGGTTGAAACAGCGTGTCGATTTTGCTCGGTTCAATACCAATACCCGCATCGATAATGTCAAATCTCAGCTGGGCCACCCCTTCTTCGTTAGCAGTGATAGACACCTTAAGTTCGACTTTGCCATTGCGTGAAAATTTTACCGCATTACCACACAAATTAAGCAATACTTGTTTGAGTTTCATCTCATCACAAAACAAAAATCTGGGCATGTCTTTGCTTTTATTGAGCATAAAACGCAACCCTTTTTCAGCAGCGCTAATGCGGCTTAACTGGGCAATATTATCAAGCATCAATTCCAAATCACAATCGCACTCAGACAACTCCATAGTGCCTGCTTCTATTTTCGAAAAATCTAAAATACCATTGATGACCTCAAGCAAATGCTGGGCAGAATAAGCCAGCGCATCAAGATAGCGCTTTTGTCGTTCATCTAATTCGGTTTGCAAGCACAAAGTAACCAAACCGAGAATGCCATTCATTGGCGTTCTGACCTCGTGTGACATATTGGCCAAAAATTGTGATTTTGCCTGGTTAGCCAGTTCGGCCTCATCTTTAGCCCGATTTAATTCAACCTCGGCCTCTTTACGCTCAGTGATATCACGATAAGTGCCCAAAACGCCGATGGTTTCATCATTTACACCTTTTAAAGGAATGATATTGGTCGAAAACCACCAATGTTTACCGGTCTTATCGATTACATGCTCTTCGTTACCAAGTTCAGATATTCCTTGCACCATCACCCGAGCGTCTGACTTGCGGTAATATTCGGCGGTATCAGACCACGGCAAATCATAGTCACTCTTACCAATAACGGCTTTAACGCTAGGTTGCCCAGCATCTTGCGCAAACGACTGGTTACAGCCCACGTAATTGAGGTTTTTGTCTTTCCAATAAACACGCGAAGGAATACTATTTAACACCGTTTCGAGCAGCGCTGCCGAGTTGGTTAACTGATCACTAGTTTGTTCGAGTGTTTGATTTTGTTCATCAACCTTGGCTTGTAACTGCTCAATGGCTTGGGTTAAAAAACCATGTAATCTTGCGGTTAACACCACCAAACCGCCCACGATAAGGCCAAAGCCCACCAGCACATTGAGCCACGACGACAACTGATACTGATACGCATTGGCATCAGTGCCAAAAACAATCAAACCTTGTAACACTAACAACGCAACCACAGTCACACTGACCAAACTTGCCGACAAACAAATAAACGACAGTTTGCGCCCAAACAACAAGGCAGCCATCAAGCAAAAACCAATTAGCAGCGGAATACCAAGACCAATGAAACCCCATTGCAACAAACCACCAACCCCGCCCGCGTAAAATGCGGCCAGCAAAATACCACCGCGCAATTTATAACTGAGCGAATCTTGTTTGAACCAGATGAACGCCAACGATATTGTCAGCAAAATATGTACTACCATGACGGGTTTAAAACCCAAAGTAACCACGCGATACAACGAGGCCGCAAGCGCAGGCACAGCCATAATTGCCATGGCTCTGACGCAGGTATTGAGCAATTGGTTTTTGATTAAACCAACAGACTCTGGTTCTTTTTCAACCATTTGATTTGACAATTGTTTTTAACCGTAGATTGGCGCTTATAATTATTGGTTAATGATAGCATCCGAGGGGACGAATTGCGCTGTGTTTTGTGGGTTGGGTTTAAGGAGTTCATTGCAAAATCAACTACACAGTGAATTTGAAGCCAGGCGATTCATCCGCGCATCTTTTACGCCGAATTTACAACAAACCATAACAAAAACGATGTAGGCGGGCGATTCATCCCCGCATCTTTTACACCGAATTTACGACAAACCATAGCAAAAACGATGTAGGCGGGTGATTTATCCCCGCACCTTTTTCACCGAATTTACGACAAACCATAACAAAAACGATGTAGGCGGGTGATTCATCCCCGCATCTTTTACGCCGAATTTACCACAAACCATGGCAAAAACGATGTATGCCGATAAACGCTATGGCTTTGATCGTAGGCGACACTGAAGTGTCGCCTACGAACATATACCGTGCAATGACGAGAAAATCACAACCCCAACACCCGCTCACATTCAGCAATCGCAGCCTGCTCGTAACGCGCAGTACTAAAATCTTTGGTCGGTTGATCGTCTGGCCAATCATCTAACACAGTTGCTAAGCACTTTTGCATCGACCACGGTTGCTGTTTGAGTATAGCCAAATCGTCTAATAGCAGGGTTTGATATGCTTCGCTCAGGCCATCGGGGAAGCAAAAATCGAGTATCGCTTGTTCGTCTTCGACCCATTCGGCTAAAGCCTGCCAAGACTCGCGGGATTGATTGTCCAGCGGAATGCCTGACTCGCTTAATATGCCGGATTGGTGGAAGATTAACTCGCCGTTTGTGTTAGTGCGGCGGGCCATTAGTTCGGGGTCTTCTGATTGTTCTTTGAACCAGTCGCGGGCGGCTAGGTGTTGGAGGATTAGTGCTATGGTGTCAACCAACTGTTCATCTGCCTTTTCACTTTGCCAAGCTTCTTTTAGTAGTGGCACCAGTTTGCTCTGAGGCATGTAGTCTTCTAGTATATCCAGCGACCGCGACCGCGACCGCGACAGCGACTGCGACAGCGACCGCGACCGCGACAGCGACCGCGACAGCGACCGCGACAGCGACCGCGACAGCGACCGCGACAGCGACAGCGACCGCGA
Organism: uncultured Alteromonadaceae bacterium; assembly: GCA_938085045.1. GTDB lineage: Bacteria > Pseudomonadota > Gammaproteobacteria > Enterobacterales > Alteromonadaceae > JABSOG01. The sequence goes on along the minus strand of CALKGI010000293.1, from coordinate 11,695 downwards.
CAGCGACCGCGACCGCGACAGCGACAGCGACAGCGACCGCGACACCGACTCCAACCCCAACCCCAACCCCAACCCCAACCGCGACCGCGACCGTGACCGCGATAGCGACCCCGAAAGCGACATATACAGATAATTTCCGGCTTGTTCAATTAGTAATACCAACTGGTATAAACCAATACTTAATTGAGTTCTAACTGGTATACTTGGTTGATTTTGCAAGCTTAACCACACTGTTACTAAGCTGTTCTCTATATAACTTAAATCATCAAAGCGCTCACCTTGTAGCAACCAAAAGTCGACAGGCATTATTGCCATTGCCTGTTGCAATAAAGCACCATTTGTTGGCAATGATGCATCCAGTTCATTAAAGGCATTTGGCACTAAAACCTGTTGTTCTTTGTCGCGCACGTAAATCAACTGGTTTTTACTCAGCCACTGCGCAATTGAGTGCTGCCCCTCGTTATCATCAATAATATAGCCGATAGAAGATAACCACCCACTTTGCCCAGCCAAGTGCAGCAATGATTGCTGCCTTGCATCACTTTCGGCGAAATCGTCTCCAATTTGATGTTCTTTTGCAGCATCTTCATTAACAAACCAAGTTTTATCATCTTGCGGGGTTTGCCAACGTTTGTCTGCATTTATAAACCACCCTCCCAATTCATCATCATAAAATCCTTCTGGTTCAGTTGATAATGCCCTACCACGTAACACAGTCATTGCATCGTCGCTTTTGAACATATCCAATATTAACGATTTACCCGTAGCATCAATGCCTTCAATGTCTTTGAGTTTGACAGCCAAAGACCACTCAGGGTGCAGCATGCAAGCCGCCAATGCCATGGGTAACCAATCGACTCTTTGCTTGTCATTAAAAGGCAATTCATAACCACAAAAAACCGTTAACAACAGCTTAGCTTGCTCTGCATTACGAGCATCTAATGCCGCCATCAGCTCAAAATGGGCGGTGCTTTCACTTTGCTGGCCCTGCGTTGCGTGAATGGTGAAAAACAACACCCCCACTTCATCCCAACCGGGTTTGTCTAAATGGTCGAATAATTGTGTTTTAACTTCTTTAATGAATCGACGAGAGCCTTTGGCGTTGGTGCGGCCATGCAAATATTCGGCGCATAAGTATTCTTGAAAACTCAAATGCGAAAACTGAATTTGTTCTTCGGCAGGTTCTACCAATAACCCGGCAGGGTGGAGAAAATAAGAAACTAAATCGGCAACTTGGCAAACATCGAGCTTTTCAAAACGACCGCCTTTGTCACAACCTAGCAAGTCTTCTAATTCTTCTTGCATTTGTTCTCTTGACCAAATAACTTGGCGTATTTCTTTATCAATATTTTCTTCTTCTGCTGCTTTCATTTGACTGCGCCAAGCCAAATAACCCAGCGCCCGGCGTAATTCTTTTTCATCCCACGACTTAATTTCATCTCCTTGCGCATTGGCTTTAATTCGTCGTTGCAGGGTTTGGCGCATTAAATACAAATCGATAATACGTTTGTATAAATCGGCGCGACCGTAAGGCATTTGGGTGTCGTTGACATGCACCAGTGCCATTAGGGTTAAAAAGATAGGCCGCCTAGCAAGCGTTAATAAATAACTGCGCTGGGGATCGTTTAAGGCATCATTAAATTGTTTAGTACCTTCAATTCGCTTTGATTTCCATTCATCCATGACCATATAAAATGACTTGATAAAGGTTTGAATTTGGGTTTTGTTAAAGGGTTGGACGTGATAGAGCCAATGTTCATCAACGTTATCAAATAGCCCTAGTGCCATTTCAATATCGTAGGATTCCTCAGCATCTTCTCTCTCCTCGCCTTCGAGCCCCGCGCATAAAAACATTTTAAAGTCATCACTAGATAAAATAGTCCTTTTTTCTAAGTCATTGAACCCAGTTGGTCGGCCCGTAACAATCACCCGATGACCCCACAGTTTAGCTTGCAACGCCAACATAAAGACCTTGTTGCGCATCTCTAAACCACCAACCTCATCAATACCATCGAATATCAATAACAGCGGAATATTGTCACCTTTTTCATCTGCACTTGCCGCCAACAAGCCGATATCAAGACCGACCTTTTTGTCTCGCGCCTCTTCAGCAGCCTTTTGCCACCAGCAATCTAACAGTGCATCAAAACTGTTGATACCTTCCAACTCCTGCTGGAAGTTACGCAATATCAGTGGCACCGGCATCAGCCCTTTGCCTTTATCGGCTTCCTTGTTTGCTTCAATCAACTCACCGCGAAACTCACTAGTACTTTCATGACAAATTTCATGAATAAGCGCTTGGGTCAGAGTGGTTTTGCCACTGCCGGGACGGCCTGATATGGCGGTAAATTGCTGTGAAGCGATAATCTTACGGGCGTCTTTTACAGCTCCGTTATCGCCTTGCTCTTCGCCACCCATAGAGTTTTCATCTTGGTCTTCAACACCCAATTGCACAGGCACATAGATTTTTTTAAGGCTGACTTTGTCTTGCCCTTCTTTGGTCGACATTAGGTCGATAGTGCCAAAGCGCTGGAGTAGCCAGCGGCTATAATCGCCCCGCGCCGAGACTCTAGAATTTTTGGCAAAAGTAGAATTATCTATCTTCATGTCCGGTTAATCCTTTTGCATGTTTGTTTCAGGCTTCGTTGTGGGTTGTTCAGCATATAAATAACGTTTATCGAGTTCTTTATCTGCACCAATTAATACTTTAAAAAGATAACACAAATAGTCATCAGACCGTTTACGGTCCTGTCGGTGAATAAAGTTTTCAACCGCAGCATCCAAATCTTCAAAACTATGTTTCTCTGCCTCTTTGTCACTATCTGCTTTATTTTTTAACACATGGCTAAAGGCACGCCGAAACATTTCCATCAACAAGCGCTGCTCATGGGCATTTAACCCATGTACGACATTTACTTCTCTATCAACTACCGCAGCATCACGCAACACAGCATATAAAAATGGCAGCACTACAGGTTGTCGTTCTAACAACCGCCAAACAGACCGATGATATTGCTGTATATAATGAAACATCACAAAACGGCGGGCTTCTTCTTCGTCTTCATCCGTATTAGCCCAGTTTTTTGCATCTAACACCGCCCATGCTGCGCATAAGCTATTTACAAAGTTCTTCACCTTGCGCGGGTTAGGCTCTAGCAGTTGTTCTATGTCTTTGGCCATGATGGTGGCATGTTTTATATCGTGGGCTTGTAGTTGGTCAATAATGCCATCGGTGATTTTTGCAGGGTTAGGTAAAGGCACTGGCACCCGGGTTTGAAACAGTTTTTCGAGGTATTCGCGGTTTAAATCTTCCGAACGCTTCCAGTAACGCCCCAACGAATCAATCACGGCGGCATCATCAAGCCCCAACACAAATACACAACGACTGCTGTTTAAGTAGAGTTTTATGACTTCTAACAAACGTACGATGACCGATTCTTCACAGCGGTCTAGGTCGTCAATGAAGATTACTAGGCGGGCTTGATCTGGAACTACGGCATCATCAGCCTCTGCCGACAAAACTGCCTTCACCGCATCTTCAAACAAAATATGAAAACGTTGGCCATCGCTTGCTTCGATCAGATTAGGGTTGCCATCTTGCCACGCTTTTCGTACCGCCTCAGTGGTGCCACTAGCGACTTTAATGTTCTTACCCAAGCTTAGCGTCATAGCTGCGTCAGCAACTTTTTCTAACAAAGTCATTCCCGCCAGTGCAGCCCGACGTGTCTTATCTTTTACTTCGCCCTTAAAGCATTCCCATGAGGAGAATTGTTGGCGAATTTCGAGCAATAGGGGAATAAGCGGGTTATCTTCATTTTGATGTTGCCAAGGAGAAAACCAAACACAACGGGTTTGTAAGGCTATTTGATAATGCTCATTTTTCCAGTTCAATAGGTTCAATTCACTTTTACGCTTTCGCCATTTTAAACTTTCATTGGTTTCTTCAACACCAGCAGAAGAAAACGCCAAAGCTTGTTGCAAAGGCTCACCACCAAGGGTGGTATAACTTCGTTTTAATATACTGGTTTTACCCGACCCCCACTTGCCAGTAACCCCAAGGGTAAAAGGTGGTTTAACCTCCAATATCATCCGGGCGACCTGATCGCCAACCCTGCCGAGCCCCAAGGTATCATCAAGAGTCCATTGGTCGTTTTGCCATTGTGTGTTTTGGGTTGCCTTTTGACCTGCCACGGGTTCGTCCTTTTCTAAGAAAAATCAACTTATTAAGCGCCAGTAAGCCTAACCCATCGTGCTAGACTTGGCTAGGAGATATAGATCTTTGTAGGGACTTGTTTGCGTTCGGCACCATGACTTGATCATCGAAGTTTGGTAGTATCTATCTCATGCATCAGTAGACTTTCAAACGAGGTTAATATGAAATGGGCAGACATCCACAAGCAATATCCTAATCGATTTGTCCTGCTTGGCAATATTGTTGAAGAGAAAATATCTGAGTTTAAAAGCAAAATCGTCGGTGGCACCGTTATTGAAGTGTTTGAGAATGGCAGTGATATCCGCAGCGCATACAGAGCACACAAAAAGCGCGGTGAAGATGTGCTGTATTCGCTACCAACGACCACTGAAGAATTCATCATTGAAAACATCCCGTTTAAAGGACACGTTCAGTGAAATTTAAATGGGAGCAAGGCTTAATTTGGGTATCAATAAAACTTTCCTATGAAGGACAAGAATTCAACATAGACAACTGTATTGTCGACACTGGTGCAGCAACTTCTGCAATAGATATCGAATTAATTCCATTCAACTACAATAAACCTGCAATTGTCAGGAGGCTCTTTGGCATTGGCGGCGGCAAACAGGAAGTTGTTGTTCAGTCTGTTGATGCGGTAAAAATAGGTGAACATACTCTTCAAGATATTGATATCGAGTTTGGTGATCTAAATATTGATTACGGTATAAACGGCTTCATTGGCACTGACCTTTTAAGCCGATTTGATGTAACGTTAAATTTTTCTAAAAATGAAATAGATTTGAAACCCCGGTAGGAACGAGTTCCAGCTCGCGATATTGACCGAAGGTCAATCATACCAATCCAAGCGTATATCACATGAATTAGAAAGATTTCATCTTTCATCGCGAGCTGGAGCTCGTTCCTACCAAGCGCGGTTAAGCAAACATAGGTAGGAAAGCCGTGTACAGCCTTACTGAATCAACTCCAACACCACTGGCGTAGCAGCAGGTGCAGTATCTGCAATAACAATTGCATCAAGATACTCTTGAATCGCACCATCTAACAATGCTTCGTCGTCAATGTGCAGCATGGCCAATGGTTGGCCTTCTTCTACATAACTGCCTAATGGCAATATGTCAGTCAAACCAACCGCTGGGTTTACTGAGCTGTTGTGATCGATTCGTCCGCCGCCAATGCTCACTATCATCATGCCTACTGCTCTGGCGTCCATTTGCGACAGGTAACCGCTTTTTGGTGCTTGAATCGACAAAATGATTTTGGCTTTGGCGAGGTATTTAGTTGGGTTTTCGAACAAGTCTGCTGGGCCGCCCAATTTAACCACCATGTCGGCGAATATTTTCGCTGCTCTGCCGCTGCTTAAACCTTCTTCTAACTTGGCATTCGCTTCGGTTTCGTCTTTGGCTAAACCGGTGGTCATTAGCATTCTTGCGCCAAGGGCCATAACCACTTCATGCAATCTTTCTTCGCGCTGTTTGCCGCTCAAGTAATCTAAAGTTTCGACGATTTCTAATGCGTTACCGGCTGCGTGACCCAGTACTTGGTTCATGTCGGTAATTAGGGCTTCGGTTTTCATGCCTGCGCCGTTGCCGACATCAACAATACTACGGGCCAATTCTCTGGCATCATCAATGTTGCTCATCATTGCGCCAGTGCCGACTTTTACATCCATCACTAAAGCGTCTAACCCTTCGGCCAATTTCTTCGACAAAATTGATGCGGTGATTAACGGAATAGATTCTACCGTTGAGGTGACGTCTCGTAGTGAATACAGTCTGCCGTCAGCTGGTGCAAGCTCACTGGTTTGCGAGATTATCGCGGTGCCCAGTTCGCTAACGAGGTTTTTAAGTTTAACCAAATCAGGCTGCATATTAATGCCTTTGACTGATTCGAGTTTGTCTACTGTGCCACCGGTGTGACCTAAGCCACGACCTGTGATTGACGGCACGTATCCGCCACAAGCGGCAACCATTGGGGCCAGCATTAGGGTGACTTTGTCACCAACGCCGCCAGTTGAATGTTTGTCGACTACCGGGCCATCTACCGCGCCTTCCCAGTTCATCACTGTACCTGAGTTCATCATGGCGGTGGTGAGGTTAACGATTTCGTCGGTGCTCATGCCATTAAGATAAATCGCCATGGCCATAGCTGATGCTTGAGCGTCGGTGAAGGTTTTGTTGGTTAAGCCATCTACAAAGGCTTCGATTTCGGCTTTGCTGAGTGGCTGTTGGTCACGTTTTTTGCGGATGATGTTTTGGGGCAATATCATATTTATTTCTCGTCCAATGCGGCAGGGGTAAACGCTGCCGGTAATAGTTGTTCTACAGTCCAAGTTTCTGACTCGCCGTTACAGTTGGTCAAAATGACCTCGGCGGTAGGTGCCATAAATTCAGCAATAACTTGTCGACAAGCACCACAAGGGGCCAGTATTTTTTCAAGCGGGGTGTAAACTAATACACTCGCAGGACGTTTGCCCTGCCCTACCACTGCGGCAATGGCATTGCGTTCGGCGCAAATGGTTAGGCCAAATGAGGCGTTTTCGACGTTGCAACCGGCAACGATTTCGCCATCTTCACAGGCCACCGCTGCGCCTACGTGAAATTTGCTATAAGGTGCGTAGGCATTTTGAGCCGCGCCTTTGGCGGCGTCGAACATGGGCTGAAATCCAACCTTGTTTTTTCCTTCCATTTTTTGATTCCTCTTGTATTCATTGCCACCAACCATTGGAAATGGCTGCGCCATTTATCGCGGCGAGACGCCGCTCCTACCATAAAGGTGGGCAGTTTTTTGTTTTATTTAGTGCCGAATATTTTGTCGCCTGCATCGCCAAGTCCCGGCAAGATGTAACCTTTGTCGTTAAGACGTTCGTCAACAGAGGCCACGTATATTTCTATATCTGGGTGTACGGCTAAGACCTTTTCGAGGCCCTCTGGTGCTGCTACTAAAAACAGACCTAAAATGCGTTTACAACCCGATTTTTTAATCATGTCGATGGTAGCAATCAAGGTGCCGCCAGTGGCTAGCATTGGGTCTAGAATTAGCGCTGTACGCTCTTCCATGCCAGTGGTGAGTTTTTCGTAATAGGTTACAGGTTCAAGAGTATTCTCGTCTCTAGCCAAACCAACAACGCTGATACGTGCGCTTGGGATCAACGACAATACGCCGTCTAGCATACCTATGCCTGCGCGAAGAATTGGCACTACGGTGATTTTTTTGCCTTTGATTTGTTCTATTTCTACATCACCTGCCCAACCATCTATGGTGACTTTTTCGGTGGGCATGTCGCGGGTGGCTTCGTAGGTCAGCAAGGTGCCGACTTCTGCACATAACTGGCGAAAGCGCATGGTTGAGATGTCTTTTTCGCGCATTATGCCCAGTTTGTGTTTGACCAATGGGTGTTTTATTTCATGTACAGCCATTTTTATTGCCTTTTTGTTTTTGTATTGAAGGGCAAACACGGGGGTCTGCCCACAAAATGTAAATTTATTCGCCGTATGGTACCCAAATGTTTTTAAGGTGAGTCGCTTGGCGTAAAAATACGTTGCCTTCGCCTTGGTCGCTGTCAGTCCAATCACGGTGTTTACCGTAGTTAACCCAAGTGCGTTTCATGCTGTCGGCAGATTCTAGCTCAACCATTTTGCTGCCCTCAAAATCGCCAAAATACCAAACCGCTGCAATGTCATAATGTTGCGTCATTACTTTGGCCAGTTCGTTTTGGTTACCCGTGATGATGTTAACAACACCACCTGGTAAGTCTGAGGTTTCTAGAATCTGATAGAAGTCTGTTACGGCCAACGGATAATCAGCTGATGGCACAACAACCACTCGGTTACCCATCGCAATGGCTGGCATCACGGTTGAGATAAAGCCAAGCAATGCGCTCTCGTTAGGGCAAACAACGCCCATTACGCCAATCGCTTCGTTCATTGCTAAGGTCACGCAACGTGATGGTGTTTGGTGAACTTGTCCGTCAAATTTGTCGGCCATGCCTGCGTAGGTGTAAATTCGGTCGATACATTGGTCGACTTCTTTTGTTGCGGCTTCAATGGCAACACCGGTTGATTCGGCGATGCGATTGGCGAATTCGCCATGACGAGCCGACAAGTTTTCAGCAATGTAATACAGTACTTGTGCACGATTATGCGCTGTGGTTGATGTCCAGCCACCCGCTTTATTCGCCGCTTCTACTGCGTTACGAATGTCTTTTCGGCTGCCGTGTGGTACTTCGCCTAATACTTTACCGTCTGCGCCTTTAACTGTAAGGCTGTAACCACTGTCTGGCCGAGATTGCTTGCCGCCGATGTACAGTTTGGCTGTACGGTCGATGGCTGGCATAGTGAATGAAGGTGCAGCTGTTTCTTCTGCCTTAACATCAACTGACGGTGCAGCTTTTAAGTGCTTTTCGTCTGATTTTTCTTTAACGTATTCGTACAAACCTTCTTTGCCGCCTTCGCGACCAAAGCCCGATTCTTTGTATCCGCCAAATCCTGCTGCGGCATCGAACATGTTTGTGCAGTTAATCCACACAACCCCGGCTTGAATTTTTGGTGCTATGTCCAGAGCCAAGTTAATGTTTTCTGTCCATATGCTGCTAGCCAAGCCATAACGTGAGTTGTTGGCAATTTTTACCGCTTCACTTGGTGTTCTGAATCGCAAGCTAACCACTACAGGGCCAAAAATCTCTTCGTTGCACAAGGTGTCTGACGGGGTCATGTTGGTGAACAATGTTGGCGGATAAAAGCAGCCGTCTAAGTCATCACACATTTCGTCATAAGTGCTGGCTTGCCACATTTGACCGCCCTCTTCGACGCCCATTTTTACCATGCCCTTAACTTTCTCAAGTTGCTTAGGATCAATAACCGCGCCCATGTCGATAGTTTTATCGAGTGGCTGACCAATGCGCAGGGTTTTCATGCGGGTTTTCAGTTTTTCTTCAAATCGGTCAGCAATGCTCTCTTGCACCAAAATACGAGAACCAGCACAACAAACTTGGCCTTGGTTAAACCAAATGGCATCTACTACACCTTCGATAACGCTGTCCATGTCGGCGTCTTCAAATACGATGAAAGGAGACTTTCCGCCCAACTCTAGTGAGAGTTTTTTACCGCTACCAGCAGTATGACGACGGATGATTTTGCCGACATTGGTAGAACCGGTAAAAGCAATTTTAGCCACGCCCGGATGCTTAACTATTGCTTCACCCGTGTCGCCTGCGCCAGTTACAAGGTTCAATACGCCATCTGGCAGACCTACTGACTGACAAATTTGTACGAACAAAATGGCTGTTAGTGACGTCAATTCAGCGGGTTTTAATACCACGGTGTTACCCATGGCCAGTGCCGGAGCGATTTTCCACGCCAACATTAATAGTGGAAAGTTCCAAGGAATGATTTGGCCGATAACGCCAATTTCTTGGTGATCGGGTAATTCTTTGTTCATCACCTGCGCCCAACCGGCGTGATGATAAAAATGTCGGGCAACCAATGGAATGTCGATGTCGCGTGATTCGCGAATCGGTTTGCCGTTGTCTAATGATTCTAATACTGAAAATAAACGGGCGTGTTTTTGTACTTGTCGTGCGATGGCGTACAAGAATCTTGCACGGCCATGCCCACCAAGAGCAACCCAGTCTTTTAGCGCACCTTGCGCTGAATTTACTGCGGCATCAACATCGGCTGCATCGCCTGCGGCCACTTGGGCCAGTTCTTCGTTATTGGCCGGGCAAGTGCTGGCAAAATAATTGCTTTTTGCTGGGGCTGTCCATTGGCCGTTGATGAATAGGTCGAATTTTTTGTTGTTGGCTTTTAACCAGTTATCTACTTCGCTGCGATTTTCCACTGCTGGTCCGTATTCCATGGTTTCGAAAATTTCTCTAATGCTCATTGTATAGTCTGCCTGTAAAAGTTGGTTGCGCGTTGCTTATGCCATGGGATGGCGGAATTCGGCTGAATAACAGCCGGTAACGTGGTGCTCTAATTGACGCTCTATATCGGTCAACAAACCACTGGCACCAAAACGGAATAAATCCGGGTGCAACCAAGCATGGCCCAACTCTTCTTTTATCAGAATTAACCATTCAATCGCCTGCTTGGCAGTACGAATACCACCGGCAGGTTTGTAACCAATTTTGTAACCGGTTTGTTCGTGAAACTCACGAATGGCACGGCACATTACCAAGCTCACTGGCAAGGTAGCATTTACTGTTTCTTTACCTGTGCTGGTTTTAATAAAGTCGGCACCAGCCATCATGCTAACCATACTGGCTTTAGCGACATTGGTTAAGGTGGCCAATTCGCCGGTAGCCAAAATCACTTTGAGGTGCGCTTCGCCGCAAGCTTCGCGGCAGGCTTTAACTTCGTCGTAAAGGGCTTCCCACTGGCTGGTTAATACCAACGCACGAGAAATAACAATATCAATTTCGCTGGCACCGGCTTCTACCGAGGCGCGAATTTCGTTTAATTTGAATTCAAGCGGAATTTGACCTGCCGGAAAGCCGGTAGATACCGCAGCAATGTTGATGTTAGTGCCAGCAAGGTCTTTTTTGGCTTGATGAATCAGGTTGTGGTAAACACAAACCGCGCCGGTTTTGATGTTTAAGTCTTCAACGCCCAGCTTTTTGAGCGTAGCAGGTAATACCGGCTGCTTGGCTTTTGCGCATAATCGGCTGACGTTGCTTAGGGTGTCGTCGCCTGCAAGTGTTGTCAGGTCAATCATGGTGATGGCTTTTAACAACCAAGCTGCCTGATGATCTTTTTTCACTGTGCGACGTTTGCCGTATTGGGCGGCTCTGCGTTCTACCGCAGATTTGTTAATGCGGATGACTGCGATTCTTTCTAGTTCGAATGCAGTGCCCGGATTTCTGGCGTGAGAGACGTTCTCTACTGCCTGTAGTGCAGGTTTAAGCATCGGTTTTACAGGTGCGGTTTTTTCCGCTTTGGCTGTAGGTTTCTTTTTAGTTTGCATAATGATTGTTTTGATACCTTTGTCATTGTCTAAACAAGTGGGCCTGTAACCGTTACGGCTTGCCCAAGTCACCATCAGATAATAGACCCAATTTTGCCAAACAAAATGTTTGGCTTAATTGTCTAAGTCCACTGCGTGTTCCATACGACCACCTGACCATATGGTCAGTTTACAATAAAGTTCTATCAGCGACAAGTGGGCGGACACAATAAAAGTTCAAAAAACAAGCAGAAGATAGGTATAAGTGGAGCGATGTGTTTCGGTAAAAAATTCACAAAAACACTTGCATTACGGGCTATGTAAAGGTTTAATAGCGAACAAATCAGGTTCTGGACCGAATTAGTTTAATATTGTAAGTTCCTGCTCAACACCTCAGTTTTGTTTCAATGTAATACTTCAGGTTTAACACCAAGCTGACTAAATGGTCAGTTTTGGTGTTTTTTTTACGTTCAATTGCCCTCTACTATTGCGAAATTGGCTTTTTGCCTTTATCCTCCGTATCATTAAAAAAGCTTAGTAATT
>CALKGI010000292.1 GCA_938085045.1 uncultured Alteromonadaceae bacterium | reverse complement strand
GGCATTTAAAGATATTAAGACGATTGCCAAGGCGCGAGTGTGGATAGTGTTGATTAACTTGTTGCACGCATTGCCGTTAATCTACTTCTTTACTCTCGAAGGGGCTGTCGCTAGTGTTTTTCTGTCACACTTGGTTGGATTGCTCATCAACTTTTATTATGCGAAAAAACTATATTTCAAACGATTTGATATTTCAATTGTTAACATTATAAAAGCAAAATTGGTGCCCGAATTTATTAAGGAGCTGGTCAAGTTTTCTGGTTTTGGCATTTCTATCGGCCTGTATGTCATCATCAGCGAGTTTGTATGCCGTGCTATCGTAGTGTCCTATTTAGGAATAGATGCCATCGGACTTTACAGCCCAATTATCATGTGGTCTTCATTGTTTACCGGCTTTTTAGTGCCTGCACTGTTAACTTACCTATATTCCAGTTTATGCCAATCAAAAACTAACCTAGAGATTTCAAACTTACTTAACGACGGTCTTCGCTTGGCCTCTTTTGGTTTATTGCCACTATTGTTTATGGCTATTCCATATCGAGAATTAATCATCTCTGTTTTTTATTCTGCAGAGTTTATTGCTGTCGAGAAGTATTTGCCGTTTCATTTTATTGGCGTGGTTTTCCAGGTGTGGTTCTCTGTTCTGGCCAGCTCGATGTCATCAACCGGACGCATCAAACAGCATGGTTACCTTTATTTTATATTTCTGACGCTTGATATGGTCGTAACTTATTATTGTGTTTCGCAATTCGGCCTTTATGGTTGGATGCTTAAGCACATGGTCAGTCCGTTTGTATTTTATTTCGTTTATTTTTTCTACTGCAAAAAGAACATGGGCCTGAATTTAGCGGCAGAAAATATCTTGGTAATGGCCTATTTGCTTCTGGGAGCCTTGTTGCTGGTACTGGTTGATAGGGTATTTATGTTAGGTTATTTTGTTAATTACCTATTAGGACCTGGTTTATTGATTATTGCCTACTGGCTGTTAAAAAGTATCGAAAAAAAGGCGCTGACATCAAAAGTCACCGGTGTACTAAATAAGCTAGGTATAAACGTCGGCTAATGCAGGCGTTTCATTGTTAATTTGAATGTTTAACGTTTGAATTTTTGACAAAAAGGCAAAACAAGCCTGCAAATTCTAGCGGCACAGAATAAGCAAAAAAAAAGAAGAACACCCGGAAAAATAGAGAGAGTTGGACGTAGTAATGCCTTGTAGGCATAACTGAAAGAATACGTTCGAAGTTTTACCAATTATTCTCCGGATGTTGAATTTAGCCCAACGGGCCTGTAATAGAACGGGAAATTATTTTACTGATATGGATAAGCCAAAGACTGTCATACTGGTGGCCAATGCCGCCTTTACCATAATCAACTTTCGTAAAGAACTGATTGCACAATTTTTGCAAAGCGGTTATCAGGTTATTGTTGTTTGCCCAAGTGCTTGTGCCTTATTGGAAGAACAAGATGTGTCTAGCCACTTTGAACGTTTGGGCGCGACACATTTATCAATCCCACTAACACGAAGTGGTATTAATCCATTTTCAGAAATTAAATTATTCGTATCATTGTTGAGAATAATTAGAAGAATCAAGCCTGATGTGGTACTTAATTACACCATTAAACCGACCATCTACGGCTCTATTGCGGCTGCCTTTTCGCCAAAAACCCGGATTTTCTCCACCATTACAGGTTTGGGTTATCTGTTTACCAGTAAATCGCTAAAAAGTAAGTTGCTAGGGCTTGTGGTAAAAATGCAGTATTATTTCGCCCTGAAAATGAATACTCTGGTTTTTTTCCAAAATAACGATGATTTACAATTATTTACCGAAATGGGTTTACTTAGGCGGGTAGCGACCAAGATTGTTAACGGTTCAGGTGTCGATTTGACGGCATATAAACCATCAACCGAACAAAAACGTAATAATAGTTTTATTATGGTGGGTCGAATATTAAAAGACAAAGGTATAGACGAGTATATAGCGGCAGCCCGGCTGGTTAAAAAGAACCACCCTGAGGCGCTTTTTCAAGTGTTAGGGCCATTGGATAACAACCCAGCGGCCTATGGTATGGTGGACATAGAATCATGGCAAAAAGAGGGCTGTATTGAGTATATCCCACCGCAAAAAGATGTACGCCCCTACCTGGCAAAATCACAAGTCTTCGTATTACCGTCATATCGAGAAGGCACACCACGTTCAACGCTAGAAGCGATGGCGATGGGAATGCCTGTAATTACAACCGATGCGCCGGGTTGCAAGGAAACGATCATTGATACGGTTAATGGCTACCAGGTGCCAACACGAGACCATGTTGGTTTGGCAGCGGCGATGGAAAAGTTTATTGTCGATGGCTCGTTATCTGTCAAAATGGGTGAAGAAAGTTTGAAAATGGCGCGTAACAAATTTGATGTGCATAAGGTCAATGAAAGTATTCTGGCTGAAATTATCAGCTGATTGTTGGTGTGAGTGGTGAAATAGCAGAGCGTCACAAGGTTGCTGATTAGAGAAAATGGTATTTTAAGAAGGTTGATGTGAATTTAATTGTTTTAATGATTGGAAGTATGGTTGTATCCATGGTGTCATGTGGGTTTTTACGCCGTTATGCGCTAAGAAAAGACATTATTGATGTGCCCAATGATAGGAGTTCACATACCGTGCCCACCGCCAGAGGTGGCGGGGTGTCGATTGTATTGACTTTTATTTTGGGGTTGATTGGTTGTGGCGCTGTTGGCCTTGTATCTTGGCAAGTGCTGTTGCCAATCCTGATCGGCGGCAGTGTTATTGCTATTGTCGGCTTTGTCGATGATCGCGGTCATATCAATGCAGGTATCCGCTTATGTTGTCACTTTATTGGCGCTGCCCTGGTGGTGTATGCTGCTAATGGCTTGCCGATGTTGTCTTTCTTTGGCTATACGGTTGATTTTGCCGTTGCCGGTTGGATATTGGCCATATTTGCAACGGTGTGGATTTTGAACCTGTTTAATTTTATGGACGGAATCGATGGTATCGCCGGTGTAGAGGCGGTAACTTCGACCTTGGTGATGGGCGCTATCTGTTACTTCGGTTTTGATGCACCAGGAATCACTTTACTCCATTTGATCCTCGGTTTTGCTTCTCTGGGTTTTTTGGTGTGGAACTTTCCTCCAGCAAAAATTTTTATGGGAGACGCCGGTAGCGGATTTCTAGGACTGATGTTGTCAACCATGTTACTTTTGAGTGCTCATATATCGCAAGCGTTGTTTTGGGGCTGGTTGGTGATGCTAGGTGTGTTTATCGTCGATGCTAGTATCACACTGAGCCGCCGATTACTGCATGGCCAAAAACCACATGAAGCACATAGAAGCCATGCTTACCAGTTTGCCTCAAGACGATATGGCAGCCACCTGAAAGTGACTATGGCGGTGTTGATTATTAACTTATTTTGGTTGGCGCCGATAGCATATGCTATTTCCACCGCGATAATAGATGGTTTTCTCGGTTTGTTAGTTGCCTATATTCCTTTGGTTTTGCTTGCATTTAAACATAACGCAGGCCGTAACGAGCAAGACGTACTAACTGATGGTCGCTGATAATAGAGTAATGATACCGGATACTGACGAAAAACAACCACAAATGGACGATGCCAATCTAGGCAAAAAAATACGTTCAAACAATGTGTCATTTGGCCTAAAGATGTATACTGCTGCTTTATTGCTGGCGGTAACAATCAATATTTTTCAGTTTAAAGTTATTGAAAAAAATACCATTGATATGTATTCATTATATTACTCTTACACTGTTTTATTCAGATACAAGTCAGCTGAGCTTTTTGACGTCTGGAAAGAGTCGATTGACAGTACGGTGACTTTTCGAAGAGGGATTTACCTCACGCTGTCTCGAACAATGCCCAGTGTCAACATTGTATTACCTCAAACGGAATCTCTTGATATTGCGCAGCTTTATGGTTTGGGTCGTGTGAATAGTGTGAAGCAGATTGACTACGATCCACATACCTACATGGCTGATATTGAATTAAGTGACTACATCATCACAGGTGATAAAGGTTCACCGACACGCGGGCCCGGGCCCTATGCGATAGTAGCCAAGACACCATCACCAACAACGCTACTTTTGTTAAAACGGGATAAGACCTGGTATTTAGTTGATGTATTGCTATTACCAAGTCAGGTCGAGCAAGGAAATTATTGATGATTATTGAACTGTTAAGCATATTGGCTATCTTGTCCGGAGGCTCGATTCTTGTTCATACTGCCGGTATTAAAGGTTGGGTTACACCGGCTTTGGGCTTTGTTGTCGGCTTGTTGGTTTTGTTGACCTGTGGCAGCATCCAAATATTGACGGGGATCAGCACTTCGCCGATTTTGACCTTGGCAGTGACGGTCTTAGGGCCTGTGTTGTGGTGGTATTACTGTATTAAACAAGGACAATCAGTTTCAATCCCTTGGTTGCGGGTTGGGTTGGTTGTTGTCATTGTCTTCGCATCAGTCATTGCGTTTCGCGCCGCAAATCTAATCATTGTCTCACCGGATTCATATCGTTATCTTCAGTTGGGTTCACTACTTGAAAGTGGTCATATACTCCATGCTGAACCGAATTTGTTGATGAGAAGGCAATTGTCGGTGCCCTTGATGCATGTTGCAGCCAATATTGCCGACGAGTTTTATTTACGCTCAGTGACGCCTCTTTTGGCAATGGCAACCGTGATGATTTTAGCCTGGTTTTGCCAGCAAACTTTGCTGTTGGTCCATGGTAAAGGGCGCTTGATACACTTTCTAACGTTGCTTTCGGCGCTATTGTTACTGACAAACCACAGGTTTCTTTATAATGCATTCTATATTAATGCACACATGCTATACGCCGTGCTTATTTTGCTTTTGGTCGGTTGTTACTGGTTATATGTGAATAATACGGCCCATAACAAATCGGCGTTGCTGATGTTACCACTTTTCATTGTTCCCATATTAGTAGTCAGTAGGCCCGAAGCGGCACTACAACTAGGACTTATCTTGTTGCCAGTGTTTGTATCCAATATATTCTCACCACGTTACCGCGCGCAGCTGTTGCTCGTATTGTCTGGCTCAACCATTATCTGGAATGTTTTTTTGTGGATAAAATTTGTCCTTGCTGGGCAGCCAGTACACATTTCTGTCGTTGGTATGCTGTGCTTGGGTCTGGTCCTCGCGCTTTGCACACCTTTACTTTTCTGGCGTAACCTAGACCGCCTGTCACGGCCATTACTACATAGTGTTGAGATAGGCCTTTGGTTGGCCTTGGTGATTGCAACCCTGTTGAAACCGGCAATATTCTTTGACAGCCTTGACGCTACTATCGACAATATTGTATTCGGCTGGGGCTTGTGGGGTTACTCTCTCATACTTCTGGTGCTGTTGTTTATTTGCTGCTTGTTATTGACCCGCGTCGAGAATCGAATTTTTCTTCGTTATCCAGTCACTATTTTTATTCCGTTTGGAATATTGATGGCTTTTATGCGAGAGCAGGCATACCGACTAGGTTTCGGCGACTCCCTTAATCGTATGTTCTTTCATATGGTACCGTTGGCTATCTTGTTTATCACCGCATCAGCACTGACAACCCGTTGGGGATTTCGCTCAATGGCACAGACATCTACAGTCCCTCCAACTGAGGATATCCAATAGCTAGCACAATTTTGCATTTCTCAAGTCACACTTGATGACTCAAAGGCATGGATACGTGATGCGTACATGAAAAACACAATATCTCCAACCACCGTCACTATCCTGCTAAGCAATACCGCAACAAGTAAGTTAGATTCGCCGACAAGACCGGTCAACAAAAAAACTAAGATCAACTCGCGAATACCAATTCCTGCTGGGGCACCGGGTGTCAGCAAGCCAATCACCCACGCGACGACAAAGGCTGCACCGACCAGCAAATAATTTGAAGCATCAAGAGTTCCTGCATCGGTAGAGAGTATAAGCAGGCAGATAAAGATAGTACAGGATGTGATCAGAAAAGCTAAATGACCGAGAAAGGCCTTTACGACGATGGGGCTAGCGTAGTGTTTCAAAGTACCAATCACAAGAAAAACGATGGTGACAAAGCCAAGCATGGCCATTGATATCGTTACGGTGTCAAATAGTTGGGGCAGTACTAGAATGGCAAACAGCAGTCCGGTAATGGCAATAAGTCCAATCTCCCACAATGAAGCTTTGACCAATGCCTTTCCGCCAATACCGACACTTATCCCCATAGCTTGCCTGCCGACCAAATGCATAATATTGCCGGGGATATACTTGGCTAGCAAGGTCAAACCATAAATTCTAATGGTCACTAAAGGAGCGGTTGTCACGCCAAAGTATTGCAGTAAATTGCGCCAGGACATGGCAAGAAAAGCATTACCCAATCCGTAAGTCAACGCCAGTGCAAGAATAATCACCCAGTGGACGACAGTGAAGCGAGAAAGATCCAGTTGTGAGTGATATTCATTGAGGCGCAGGACAACAAATACGCACCCTGCGATAGCCAGTAGATTGCCGCTAAAATGCGCCATGCGTTTGAACAATGTATTGCTGAGCATTAAATTACCCATTGAATTAATATGGCAGGTTTAGCGGCTTTTTCGATCTGTTAGGCTTTGGCGTATACTGCCAGTTGATTGGCACCGAACAAAAAGCGTTTGTATTCAATAAACTTGAGCCCAGCTTGCTGACCAACCGAATTTAATTTTTCTTTATCAAGTAGGTCTTCATGCTCATCGTTGGCATGTTTACTGAAAAACCCCAAAGAGGACCCTACGTCATGGATCCAGTCCATTGAAGGGTGAGGGGTGGTGATTATCACTCTGGCTTTGTCATCTGCCGTTAACCGACTTGCAAGGTCTTTTAGAAACGCAGCCGGGTTTTTTACGTGTTCGATCACCGCTAGCGATATGATAGTGTCAAATTTTTCATGATTGTCATCCAGTGTTGCTAAAAACTGGTGGTCAGGATAACCATTAATGGCCTGCTTCAAAGAAAGGTCATCTATTTCAATGCCGAGGTATTGTTGGGCAGGTATTTCGCCAGCTAACATGCCTGTACCACAACCGACATCAAGCACTTTGCCATTCAAAAATGGCCTTGCCGCACTGAATCTCTGGTTTCTCAAAAATGGAGATAATAACCCCTCTGATGCTTGATCAGCCATGACGAACAGCTCCTTTTTTAGCATCACACAATAACATCGTCCAAGGCAAAGGGGAATTTACCGCAACGATGTCAAAATATTCTGCAATTAGTTTGATAATTTTTGCGCGTGACCAATGTTGAATGTGCCCCGGTGTATTACCAAGCGTACCAATATATTTTCCCCTGGCCAAATTTAGCAGCCGCCAAATAGGTTCTCTGGGTACACTGATAATAACCTGTTTAGTGGTTACCCGTTGCAGTGCTTGTAGCGCCGCTCGTGGATCTTCAAGGTGTTCCAATACTTCACAGCAAACAATAAGGTCAGCGCTGTCGCGGACTGTTTCTATATCGTAAATACTGCGCTGCACATAAACTTGGGGGTCAAGGCCGCCATTTTGAGCATTTTCTCGCGCCAGTTCGATTACCTGTGATGAAAAGTCGCTGCCACGGGCATTAATGTTTTGCTTATTCCATTGCATCACCCAATAACCTTCTCCACAGCCAATTTCATGGATGCTTTTAGGTTTTGAGTGAGAGACAAAATCAGTTAGCGAGTCGTTAAAGCCCTTCATGATCCAACGAACGATAGGGTTTTGTGAACCATACTTGTCATAGGCATTACCAACAACAATGCCATTCTCAGTTAACCCGCCTGAAATTTTCATTTTTTAACCTCATCTTTGTCCATTTGAGTGTTTAATTTGGCCATATTACTTAAATTGGCATTCAGTCGTAACTCTTCTAGCAACTCTCGATTAACAGCCAGTAAATCGGCAATAAAAGCAATCAGGCCCGTTTGAAAACCCATGCCCATTAAGACGCCAGCTAATACAATTGACTGTAAGTGCCCACTCCCATCCCCGGTCAAATAGAAATAAATAAACCTTAGTCCCAGTGAAAAACCCAAGCCAAACAATACCGCAGCAATCGTCATAAAAAAACGAAAGGGTTGATAAACCACAAAGATTCGTACAATGGTCACTATCGACTTCTTGATGTAACTCGGGATGCTGGAGAACAACCTGGATGGTCGCAAATCTTCATTAGTGCGGATCTCAACTGAGCTAAGAGAAAGGTTTTTGTGCCCGGCCTGTATGATGGTTTCCAGTGTATAAGTGTAATTATTATATACGTTTAATTGCATAGCACATCCCCTACTCATGGCACGAAAACCACAAGGAGCGTCTGGCACTCTAGTTTTGCTCGCTTTTCTGACCACCCAAGAACCCAATTTCTGTAATAATTTTTTGAGCGGAGAGAAATGTGTGGTTTGGGCGATGGGTCGAATACCGATTACATATTCGGCTTCTTGGTCAAGTATGGGTTGAACTAATTTAGGAATATCTTGTGCTTCGTACTGATTGTCAGCATCAGTATTGACAATCACATCCGCCCCTTGTTGCAAACATTTCTTGATCCCGGCCATAAACCCTTTTGCCAGCCCCTGATTATGTTTAAAGCGGACAATATGATCGACACCATGCTCTTTAGCAACCTTAACCGTATCGTCAGTGCTGCCATCGTCTATGATCAGCCATTCAACTTTGTCGAAACCGGCAACGCTTCGGGGCAAGGCGGTAAGCGTAACACCTAACGTTTGTTCTTCGTTGAAACAGGGGATTTGAATGATTAGTTTACGCATCGGGTTGTCTTAAATAAGTATTCATTTGCGATTCAGCACTACAATCGGCAATGAGGGTAAGTTTGCCGCGATTATATAGTAATTCTTTGCAGACAAAAAGAGGAAGCAAAGAGGGATCTACAGCCAGTACAAACCCCATTCAGATAAAGTCACTGAGCTGCTGACCCCTCCATTTGTTAAGGTATCGAATCAAGAGTCACATATCGGTCCACAACTCCCCGGCTCTGGTTTGACTAATGTAGACCTTTATTATAGTATCCGAATAATTTTTTTTATTGTTTAAAATATTATCGTTATGAACCTATTCAAACTAACAACCCCAGAAAATATTCATTATAAATATGCGTTAAATCAAGAGATTCAAAGAGCAACTGATGGTAATGCAGCACCTCATGCGTACCCACCTAGCATTGATTTACACCCGCTTATAAATAAGCACAGAAATAAAAGCCGGTTTGATGTTGAGTCAGATAAAGAAGATGGCTGGTATCAATTTCTAAAAAGAGAAATAAAACCAGTGAAATTAGCGCTTTCCCTTGGTTCAGGGGATGGAAGACATGAAAAAAGATTGACAGAGATTGGGGTTGTCGACAAATGGATGAGCGTAGATCTCGCAGAAAACCCGCTTGATGTTTCCTCAAATAGTGGCGAGAATGAGTTTCTCTATGGAGATCTTAACTTTATGGAGCTACCTGAAAATAAGTTTGATTTAGTTTATTGTAACGCTTTCTTACACCACATTGTTAATTTAGAACATTTGCTATCCCAAATCTTTAAAGCGCTCACACCAAATGGTGTACTGGTTGTATATGAGTATGCTGGTGAAAATAAATGGCAGTGGGATGAAGAAAAGTTTTCTTTATTAAAAAAAGAAGTTAATGAAAATTTGTCAAAACAGATATCAGGCATTTCTTATAAACGTAAGCCAGTACCATTTATGAGCGAACGTCCTTTTGAATCGATTAGATCCTCAGAACTACATAAACTTATAAATAATTTATTTAGCCCTAAATTTGAAAGCCGCTGGAATAGAATTATATATCCGATGATAAATGGTATTGTTCTCCCTAGAAAATATAGAGGCAATCTAGAAATAGATAAATTATTAATTGAAAGGGCAATAGAACTTGAAACTATGCATAAGGACAATGCAGCATTATTACCGACTGAGCTAAATGGAATATATCAAAAAAGCACGAACCCAATCATTACTGCTGTTACCCCATGGACTGATATCGAGATTAAACAAAACCTAGGAAAGATTGATGGTTCGATTGCTTATAGGTT
>CALKGI010000291.1 GCA_938085045.1 uncultured Alteromonadaceae bacterium | reverse complement strand
GTGCCCAACGGAATTTCAATTAAACGCTGTGACTGCGCTTTGTCATCAGCAATGTAAAACTGATAAGGCAAACGATTACAGGCACTCGGTGCCAGTGCGGCCATATTGACCGCCTGTTCTAACAGTGCACGAGGTACCTGTTTTGACTCAAACCAGCGAACCGAACGGCGTTGCGTGCAAAGCGCTAAAAACGCCTCACTACTCACTGGTGCCTGAATCTTGCTAGCAAATGTGTAAGGAACACTTTGTTGCTCATTTGAGCGCTGATATGCCCCATCGAAACGCACTTTTAATTGCGGGTCTAATTTGTTTAACTGCACCGCATTAAAGTACTCATTCAGCACATCGCCAGCCCACTTTAATTCATCGGTATCATGGTATTCATTCGCCACAGCCAGTTCAAAAGCAGCTAGAGTTGCATTGATGTATCCCAGCGCAAAAATCGCTTTTCGAGGTTGCATGATCAACCCCTTTTCGATGCGGTGAATATTACGCCGCAGTAAAGTACTACTATTTTGCCCCATGCCCTGTTCGCGGGCAAAAGCCAACCGACCTTGAAGCACCGAATGATGTTCACGTGCAAATTGACGACTGAAGAAGCAATAATAAAGGTTCGATAAAAAGCGGCTACGTGAAAAAAACCATAGACTCAACAACTGGCCACGAGCCCGCAACAGTATAATCGCGCGTTTAACCGGTTTGGGTATTAATTTTTTAAGGTTCATGGCCTGCTTTGCAACGAATTGAACAAGCGAATGAAACGCCAGGCATGGAGGATGAAATACAAATAAACAGCAAACACCGCCAAAAATGCAGTAAACATCACTGATTCATTAATTTGATAGTGTTCGCTGGTAAGCCCAATGGCTGTAAACACACAGGCAATTGAAATGATCACCAGTAACGCCGCCCGCTCAGAAAAACCCATGCGCATAAAGATATGATGCAAGTGATCTCGGTCGGCTTTCATTACCGGCTGTTTTTTGCGATTACGGCGAATAACAATCGCCACCAAATCCATCAGCGGAATAGCAATTATCCACAATACTGTCACAGGCCTTATCATTATGCCCGGGTGCTGACTTTTGTCTATCAACAAACACACCACCAGATAACCAAACATCATGCTGCCTGCATCACCCATAAAAACCTTACGATTGCCGCTTTTGGTCGAAAACAATCCGAGATTAAAGACCAAAAACACCAATAAAATACTGATAAAGACCATATAAAGTGGCGTCAAAGTTGAGTCGACTAAGGTCATCGCCACAAAAACATTCACCAACAATAAAGCCAGTAAACCATCAATACCATCAATCATATTAAAAGCATTTACCGCGGTAACAATCGCTAAAATCGTCAGAAATTCACCCCAAAAGCCGAGGTAAAAGTCGCCATAACCAAAGATATCGCCAAAATAATATAGGTGCAGATCACCAACAAAAACGCTGAGTAACGCGACCAACAGTTGAACCAAAATTCGCAAATTTGGTGTCAAGCCAACTTTGTCGTCTACCAGACCAAAGATAAACAGCACCAAACCCAACAGACTTAGCACAGGGTTAAACGGCCAGTTTAGATCAAATACCACGGCAGTAGCTGACAAAGAAACAACGAGTGCTAAACCGCCGACCACCGGAATGTGGCCGACATGGGACTTGCGGTTGTTGGGGATATCAACCAAGCCTGCAAACGTGGCCAATCGTGACAGCAGTAACAGGCTGACAACGCTTGACACAACGGCAAAAACAATCGAATACAGGCTCACGCTAAACAGGTCGATTCTACAGACTACTAATGGCGGCCACGGCAACACCTAACTGGTAAATGATTTGCGTAGCAGAACTCCATAGTGTCAGGTTATCCATATGCTCGGCATCAAGCGGTACCACGATGGTATCTCCCGAAGCTAATGGAATGTCATACTCAACCGCGAACCAATCATTGTTTTCGGGGATAACAACCGAACCGTCGGCCTTAATTATGTAGACTCTGTCTTCATCGGCTCTTTGTTTAAAACCACCACTTTTTTCAATGTATTGCTTAACTGTGATCTGGCCATCAAACATATGAGCGGTAGCCACATTAACTTCACCAATCACATTAACTGATTGAATCAAAGGTGGTATATAAAGCACGTCACCATTTTCAAGTTGAACGTCCGTGACTTTATCCATTACTTTATCTAAATCAACCACCAGACGCCCCACAGCCCGGACCTTTGACAAATCATTTAGCAGTTGCTTGGTTTCGGCATAACTCACAGGTGCACTGCTACTGTTGGTTTGGAAACTTCGAGCCGCGATATTACGCTTGAGATCTTCTGACAACTTATTTAGGTGCAAACGTTCTTTACGACGCAATGAAGCTCGTGAAAATACCGCCGCTTTAGGGGCAGAGAATTTGGTATAACCACCGGCTCTTTCAATGACGTTTGACAACACCTCGCCGCGACTAATGGTATAGGTGCCCGGAAACATTACTTCGCCCGCTAACTTGACCGTGATGTTTTCTTGCCAATTAGGAATAGACAATACATTTAATCTGTCTTTACTTTTTAACACTAAGTTTTGACTACTTAAAACGTCTTTAAGCGCTGCGCCAAGATTACTAGTCAAATGTTCAATACTGGTACTGGAATTGTCTGCATTAACCCTAGTGATTTCAGCTCTTTCTAAAAACGCCGACTCCACAATACCACCAGCCGCAGCAATCAAAGTTGTCACGCGCCCTTCAATTGGCAACGGATAAACACCTGGGTATTTAACATTGCCGTCAACTTCAACCAATTGAACTCTTGCTGTTGCCGTTGATTGTTCTTTCAACTGTAAAATAATGGGTGCGAGCAAACGGCGACGTGAAAACAATGAAAAATCTTCTTCATTAACCCGATCCATATTGTCCTTACTGGTAATATCCATCAAAGATTTATTGGCATTTTCAAATTCCAACTTATCTAACTCTTCTTTGGTTTTGCCCTCATCATTGGAGGCACCAATATAGTCCATGAATTTTTTCTGCTGGTACTGATCCCACAACCGGCCCTGCTGGCGGTCGTTGATCTCGTCTTCGGTATAGGCATATTTGTCGAGCATCCGGTTCTCAGCTTCAATGGTTTCATAACGGCTGAATACCACAATTTTGTCACGAGGTTGCAACACCAAGTCATCAGACATCCGTTTTTCTTCAATCGCCCGAATCGGATTGAATTGGAGCACCTCGATATCGCCTTTACTGTTACTATGACGCACCACCAAGGCATAATCCAAATCAGACACGGCCAACAAGTCACCATGGATGGTTTTGATCAAATCAGAAATCTTAATCCCTTCACGCCATTGTAATTTGCCCGGGCGTACCACAGCACCAATCAAACTAATTGCATGCTCGTATTGCTCTGATACCGCTGGCACATGGATTTTGTCACCATTGACCGGATTTTGGTTCAAATTGGCCTTTTTCGACAAATCAATGTTAACCAAAGTCCGCAGACTGCCGCCGTTAAAGCGTTCAATCAAAGTACTATTAGGATAGGCAGTAGAGGGAAAACCTCCGGCCATTTTAATCAGTTCTTGATAACTGTCACCGGCTTTCATTTCAAATACCGCTTCACGGCGCACCTGACCAGAAACTTCAACCAAATCTCCAGCAGCCGGAATAAACACCACGTCATTGGCACGCAGCATCACATCGTTAGAGTTGTCACCTCGAATCAACAAGTCGTATAAATCGAGCTCAGCAACCACTTGGCCTGCACGTTTAAGTTGAATACTACGCAATGAGCCAATATCGCTGACACCGCCGCTGGCAATCAAGGCATGGGTAATAGTAGATAATGAAGACATGCTATAAGCGCCGGGTTTATAAGATTCACCCAATACAAAAATTCTAATCGAACGCAACGTGCCCATACTGACACTCGCCTGGACCCCAATCATTTTCGCTTTAACTTGACGTAAAATCGCTTGTTTGACCTCAGAGAAACTCATTCCAACAACCGAGATTGGCGATAGCTCAGGAACGATCACCAAACCTTCTCGGTTGACCATAATGTCGTATTCATTACTGACTTTGCCATAAAGTAGTACTTTGAATGAGTCGCCAGGTCCAATTATATAGTCCGTCGGAACCGGCACATTGTTCAGTGGTTCAAAAGTAATTGGCTCACCAGCAAATAAATCTAAGCCAAAACGTTCGAGTTTTTGAGTTTTGGGGGCGAATTTATCATCAAAGTCGAATACATCATCATTGGCATCATCACCACGTCGAGGCGGCACAATAGCATTGTCGGCCAAATCATTCTGCCCAGTAGCAACGCTGCCACCTTGGAACATACTGATATCAACACCATATTGCTTTGCCAGTGCCTTTTGCTGCGCCAGCGGTAATCTTTTGAAAGCATCCATCTGCTGTTTGGAAATGCTGGCGGCATTGGCCACCAATGAGGTAAACGTAATGCATATCACAATCAATGCAAAAAACCGGCGAAGTAACACTGTCATAGATTTTGACTCTTCAATCATTCAAAGAAATTTAAAGGCCGACATTTTATAAGAAAGTCGTACAAGATGGAATCACGCATTCATCTAATTGATGCAAATCGACGCTTTAATGCGTTAGGGCGCCAGAACTAACGGGAACACATACCAGATTGTAAAAATAATGTGACAAAATAAAGCCTTTAATATCAGTCCCGCCTTTGAACTTAGGGACTTTGAACTTGTATTAATCGTTAATATACGGTATATAATGCCCGGCTTTTTAACTTTTTATCTGGCGAATTTACGCTAATCACTATGCTAAGCACTATGCTAATTTAGGAAAATATAATGAATAAACCGCTCCCTCAGGGCGATCTTTTTGGCCATCCCAAAGGATTGTTCCTACTTTTTGGTACTGAAATGTGGGAACGTTTCAGCTACTACGGCATGCGTGCCTTTTTGGTATTTTACCTCTCCGCTAAAACAATGGATGGCGGTATCGGTTGGACTCAAAGTGAAGCAATCTACCTCTACGGTAACTTCACTTTTTGGGTTTACATCACACCATTACTTGGCGGTTGGTTAGCTGATAACGTACTAGGTCAACGCAGGTCCATCATCATTGGTGGTTTGTTAATGGCAGCAGGGCAATTCACCCTAGGCACATCACACGCTTACATACCTGGAATGGAGACTGAATTTCTATATGCGGGTTTGATATTGCTGGTTATGGGTAACGGTTTATTTAAGCCAAACATTTCTACTATGGTAGGCGACCTATATAAAGATGGTGACCATCGTCGTGATGGTGCTTATACCATTTTCTACATGGGTATTAACCTTGGTGCTGCATTCGCGCCGTTAATCGTTGGTACTATCGCTGAGAAATTCGCTTGGCAATATGGTTTCGTTGTTGCCGGTTTTGGTATGCTTATCAGTGTTGGCATGCAGTTGGCACTATCAAATAAATACCTCGGTGACATAGGTGTCGTTCCGGCAGCTAAGCGTGCCGATGCTAAAATTCATCATGAAAAAGACGACAATAGCAGTGCTCCACTGACCAAAGAAGAATTCGATCGCATCAAAGTTATCTTCATCATGGGTGTTTTCACCATCGTCTTTTGGGCCGGTTTCGAACAAGCCGGTGGCTTAATGAATATCTACGCCAAAGAATATACTGACCGCGACCTGATGGGTTTTGAAGTACCAGCGACTTGGTTCCAATCAGTTAACGCTTTGTTTATCGTTATATTTGCCCCAATCATTGCTTCTATTTGGATCAAAATGGGTGAAAGAGAGCCTAATTCACCACTGAAATTTGCCCTTGGTTTGGTTTTCTTAGCCGTTGGTTTCGTCTTTATGATTGGCGCTACTTTACAGCAAGGTGGTGACATCACCGTTAAAACCAGCATGATGTGGTTGATTATGGCTTATTTGTTCCACACGTTGGGTGAGTTGTGTTTATCACCTATCGGTTTGTCAATGGTAACCAAACTTGCCCCAATCCGCTTAGCATCACTAATGATGGGTATCTGGTTCGGCTTTACTGCACTGGCAAATAAAGTGGCCAGTATTGTTGGTCAATTCATCGGTGAAGGTGAAGAACAGGTGAACAACGCCCTGTCTATCTTCGCAGGTATTGCCATAACAGCAGTTATCTCAGCCATTATCATGTACTTCATGAGTGACTTGTTGGTTCGTTGGATGCATGGTGCTGAAGGCCCAGCTGACCACACCAACGAAGAAAAGAAAATGGATGAAGAAATGGGTGTTACCGGTGATCACGAAGGCATCACTGCTAAACATTAATTTTTTATCTATAGATAGATGAACTATTGATTTATGAACAACAAAAGCCCGGTATAATTACCGGGCTTTTTTTATGACAAGAGAATGAATAATGCATTTAACCAGCCAACATATCCCAGAACTGGCGGGACTGAAATTTCAACAACGCATGCAGGTGATTAAGCAGGCTGTCAACCTATTGTCTGTGCCTCGCAAGATAGTACTCAACGTACTCAAGCTGGTTATACTGGCTCACTTTTTTTCGGTGCTAGCCCGTTTCGAAGGTTGGCTGTTGCTACCTTATTTATTTTTAGCCGGCATGATTTACCCACTTGTTACCAACCCGGTGACGTATTATTTGACTCGGCATAAAATGGCTGAGGCTCGTGCTTTAGTTGAAGAGTGAGACTGTCTGGACTTAGGCCGGTGCCTTGAGACAATGAAGCTTTTCACTCTAAACCCGCCTAAAAACCTCTCTCAGACGCAACGGAAAAATCATCGCCTTGGTCATCATCACACCCAGTTTTCGGGTGCGTTTAAAAAAGAACAGGCAAAAGTAAGAAGTCACAGCGTAAGATATAACAGTGGCAACAGCCGCCCCCCAGGTGCCGTACAGGGGAATTAACCACAGGTTCAGTAACACATTGGCCACTGCACCAGATACTTGGCTTATCAGCGAAAACTCAGCAAAGCGCTCTGACACCAACCATTGGCTAAACAGCGCTCTCATGTAAATAAAGCAACTGGCGAAGATGTGCAACCTCAAAATTTGAGCTGCCTCAGCATAGGATTGACCATATAGAATTTCGACAATCCATGGGCTGACTAAAAACACCAAAATACTCAAAACCAGCGCACTGATAAACAAAATATCAAAGCCCTTTTGCAAGATACTGTCATAACGTTTTGGCTGGTCTTTGGCTATTTCAAGCAGTTTGGGAAAAAATGCAGTGATAACCACTTGGGGTAACACATACCAAACCTCTGATAATTTGGCCGCGACAGAATACACCCCAACCTCTTCAATAGGCAACATGGATTCGAGCATTAAGATGTCGATTTTAAGATAAATCACCGATGCCAGTGATGAAAGGATCAGAAACTTAGATTGCGAAAAAATGTCCTTAAACAAGTCCAGTTGAAACCGGCCATTGTTGTTACTTTCCCGGTGACGTGAATACAAGTAACGATACCCACCATTTTTAACCAATACCTCAACTGCCATCGCCATAATAAGCAGTGAAAAGTCTTGGTATTGCCAAATAACCCATAATTTAATCAGCGCAAAGAACACAAAATTTACCACTCGCCATTTAACCAGCACAGGGTTCAATGATTTATGGACAAACCAACGAGCAAACACTTCAAACGCATTGAAAATATGACTGAACAACAACAAACCAATCAATTCAAATTTCCAGCCAACACCGAAAACACCATACAAACCAATAACGGCAATCACCATCACCACACTGCCCGATAACAATCTACTGGTTAAACAAGTTCGTAGAATATCGGGGATTTTTTGCGGATGTTTAGAGAATTCTCGTAACAATACGTTGTACATGCCAAGGGCAAAAACAGGGGCGAACAAAGCGACAAATGACAGTACGTAGTTATAGCGACCAAAATCATCTGAGCCTAACATCCGAGCAAACACAATCGACAATGCCAATCCGCCGCCCATCAATATGACTTTTTCAATCAGTAACCATACCGAGTTTTTGACGATAAGCCGCTTTCCCGGCGCGGTGTCTATTGTCTTTTTAGTCACAAGGTTTTCCGGCAATACACATTCGGTGTGACGGGCACAACAACTGCCCTTTGTCATTCAATTCGCCATTAAGCAAATCGGTGCCCGCGTGAGGGCACTTTCTTGGGAAGGTTTTAAGCTGACCATTTACGTTTAATTTAATTTGAGTATCGTCGTATTCAACAGGAATAATACTGGTGTTTTTGGCCTCTGCAGGTTCAAAAATACTGTCTGTCGATTGCGGTTCGAATTCACCTGCGGCGGTTAGTTTTCCTTTACTGAGATTATCAAATTGGCCGTTTTCAACCTTGATGTAGTTGTATACCACCCGTTTGTGGAATTGCGGTTCGGTGGTGGTGCAGCGCATCGAAAGTGCCACACGAGTGCGCTTGCTCATGTTGATAACCGACCCGTGCACCAGTTCAGCTTTAAAAATCAACGCATCGCCACAGGTCAAGTCAGTAACATATTGCTGTGAAGGGTAAGTTTTAACCCCAGAGGCGATTTCTTGCAGTTTAGCGTCAAAACGTGGCATATAATCAGCACTTTGGGGCAACAATGACAAACCATTCTTGTCTGTAGCTTCACTGAGTGCCACCCAAACATTAATGGTGTTTTTGGGATGATAGCGCCACGAATCTTTATGTTGCCCATGAGGGTTGAGTTTGCCCCGGCCCATTCTTGACTCAACGTATTGCTCATGGGCTTTAACCTTGGCATAAGGCAAATGCAGCCTTAGATTAGGCATCAGTTCAAGATATGACGCTTTAACATGAGGCTCAAGCAAGCGTTTCATTATTGACGATTGCAAGATTAAACTGGGTACCGAGTGGCGTACGGCCAAAGCATCATCAACGATTTGTTCAACATTTTTAAGGGTATGAATATCACCAAGCTGGTCAAAATCAAGGTCAAAAAACTGCTTAGATAAGGCCTGAAATTTATCACCAAGGTGCAACTGGCCAATCAAGTCTTTGACGATGATAATGTCGCCGTCTTCAACCGCCCGAATAACGTCACTTTCGGCAATTTCTTGTTGTTGCAAGTGGGAATAGTAGCTCAGTGGATGGCGTTGCAAATCAATCAGTTGGTTAAAAACCGATTTGTTTTTGTGGTATTGCTTGATAAAGCGGTAATAAAACCCGAGTTTCTTTCTGAGCTTTTTTTTGATATCCATGATGTGATTTTACAAGTCCTAATCGTTGCACTTATTTAACGCTGTGCATTATAAATCAAATCGTTTGACGTGGCTGTATTATCTTTGTGTGGTTTTTTGATTGGGGTCAATCTTCGATTGGTTTGGTCGGTCTTAGGTCCTAATTTTCAAAAGGCCTCACTACGGAGAAAAGAGTAAAAGCAAAAGTTTTTTTACCACAGAGAAAAGCCATAAATCAAAATCAACCCAAGCTTACATATCATTGTGTTTTTACTTTTGTTTTCTCTGCGTCCTCTGTGGTTAAATGCTTTTGACCTTGCCTTAATTATTTAACCTTCGTTGCTGTTAACCGCAATACCCATCATATTCCGGTAGAGCGCCTGCGCTTTAGCAACATTATCCGCATTCAACGCGCCAGTATCTACCGCATGAACCTTGGCCACTTTGATGGCATCAACCGACTTAATTAACGTTTGAGCGTCAATCGCCAGCACTTCGGCCACTGTGGTGAAGCTTTTCTGTGGCTGCGCGCACAGTGTTTCAAAACACACAAAATCGCACAGGTTTTTGTGGTTATCTAAAATATGTTGATAAGCCACAATCCAATACTCTAACCAAAAATCCAGTGAATCAGGCTTATAAACTGTATTGTCAAACCAGCCATCAAAGTTAACCGGTTTAAGATTGGCACCAAAATCAAAATGCCCTACAGCTGCCATATAATCTTTGGCAAATTTGCTTTGACCGTGCAATTCACTAAAGTTTTGATGCTGTCTTAGTAAAGATAACGCATGTTGAAGTGGGTCTCTGAACGGCACCAGTAAAATACACTCAGGGAACAACGTTTTCAGGTAAGGTAACCGGGTAATATTCAAATTGTTTTTTGAGATATATCTATTGGCAGCGCCATCTCGCAAAATCAGCTTTTTAATGTGATCGTCAAAAAAATCATCAAACTCAGCGTTTGGCTGTTCAGGCCATAAAGGCAATGACGCCCCTTCATATAACTTCGGCCAAAAAGCTTTGAACAACATCTCTTCAAATGCTTCGGGGCTTTGTTGATTAATCTTAATGCCGTCTTTGTGGGCACGCTCAGTCAACTCATTGCTTTTGGCAAAGTTACGGCTGAATTTAGCCCACATCAAAGGGGTAAAAATAAATGGCATATCTTGATAGCTGTGGTAGCTGAACTGCTGAGTTTTAGACAAAACATCCAGTAAAATGGTGGTGCCTGAACGGGGCAATGAAGTAATGAATACGGGTTTGTTGATTTGAATGCTATTTAACTTCGTTCGGTGCTCTTCGCTTTCGTTATCGGCCAGCCCCAATTGCATTTTGCTGGTTTTAAAAGCAAAGCGGTGCAGCATTCGGTCAAGAAGTGAATAACTGTCGGTAAAATCAGCCACGATTCATCGCAACCAAAGCAGCTAAAACAACAACAGCTAGAACGCTAAATCCTATAATAAACTCAATAGAGGCCATGATGGTGAATATGTTATCTAGATTGACCACATCGATGAATGACAGGCCATACAGTGGCACTAGGGGTAATAGAAACGCCCCGGCACTGCGGGCAAATACCTGAACGAATTGACCAAGCAGCTTTTTGGCGACTTGTTGGGTTTGAGTTTCTTTTTCGAGGTCTGTCAGGGTTTTGTCTGCGCCAATAGCATTGGCTTGGCGTGTGGTACTCATTACGGCTTTGGCATGAGCGACCAATTGAAACTGTTGGGTCAGCCAAATAACCAGTATGACGGTAACAATAATGGCGAGATAATCAATCACTTGTTTTGATTGGCCTGCTCAGCTTGCTCTTGTTCAACTTGCTGGGTTTGTTCTGTAGACGTTTTTTTAAATAGACGCTTTAATGGCAACCACAAAAAACCTTTAAAGGTGTACCAAATGCCTGCACCAAGGGCAATCAAACAACCCACAGCAGTTATGCCCGCCCCCGGCCCCATATAAGCCGCCGCAGGAAACGACAAAGTGAGCATTGCCAAAGCAAGGAAAATGGTGAATTTGATAGGAGAAGTCATGGTTTTGCTCTGCTTTAAGGTTACTTTATTTAACGTCAACTCAAGGAAATTATCGGTTTTGACACTTCTGTGTTTGCGCTTTGAAAAAAGCTCGGTCGAACTGCCTAGCCAAGCGCTGTGAGCCTTCCATTATACCCGCAGCCCCCTTTTGTGCAATCAGATTGTTATACTGCCAAACCCGCTGTTTGTCAGGTGTAACCTCAAATGTGCGGCCATTCATCGACTCCACGATTAACAAATTACCATTTTCTAACCACTGGTGTTTGCCCATAATATTCGAGAAAAATGGTAAGTTATCTTCATCTTTAAGGTAACTGGTGACACTATCATCAAGCGCTGAAACAATCACGATTTTACTATTTTGGCCAAAATCTTTCGATGCTATATGGTTGTTGTCGTAAACCGAAAAGTGATTACCATCGATAAAATCGGGGTCGTGCTGACGAACAAATTTGCCGCTGGTTAAATAGCGAATTTTTAGCGTTTTGGGGTCGTATACAAACACAGTGTTATTGTTTCGCAATGACACCATCACGTCACCATGCTTAAACACGCCCTCGCTTAAATGGCTGGGGAAAACTTCAACGTCATTCAGGTGGAACACATCACCGCTTACTTTGGGTTTACGACTAGATAAAGTAGACATATACAACAAACCGTCATAACCATTATCGTGAAGTATCTGCATTACCGACACTTGCGATATCAGCTCGCCGTCTTTTGAAATATGGCTGATGGTATCGTCTTTAAATTGCGGTTTAATGTTAGGAAAGTCTTTGAGTTTTTTATCGTGAAGCACCTGAGTAGGTAGCCAAAAATCACCATTGTCGTCGATATTTATTGAGTGGTGAGATAAGAAAGGTTTTTTGAATACAACGTTCGCGCAGCTGTCGAGCCGAATTAGGCCGATATTTTCAAAGTTAAACACAATGTCGCCATTGTCCATCAAGCGCGAGCCGTGAATGTGCGTACCGGGTTTGCCTTTGGGGATTAGGTGCTCTGGAACATGCATAGCATCTGGCCAAATGTCATACCAATCGATATCCCATTTGTGTACCACGCTGCCATCAAAATCAATGACCTTGATGCCCAACTGGTGATCTTCACCTATGCCAGTAATCAGCGTTAGACCCGGTTGAACTTTATCTGGTACGTAATCTTCAACAAGCTTACGGTTTTTGGCATCAACATAATACCAATCGTTGCGCCCACTAACCTCACCTAGCGCCAACTTTGCCTGCTTGACCATAAAATGCAGTTGCGGTGACGGAAACCACTGATATTTTTGCGCCACCATACCATACACAAGACAAATCACCATAGAGGCAAAATAAAACGAACGATTCATAACAACCCTTTACACTTGTGCCTTATAAATCATCGTCTTCTTCATCAAGTTCGTCTTCATCTATGCCTTCGAATTCATCTTCAGTTTCTGGCACATCGCCATCATGAAGTTTGTATTCTTGACGCTGTAAATAGAGTTCTTTAGTGAACAGATAAGGGTCTATTGAGTCATTAAGCAATTGCTCTTGGCTCATCAAATCAACCCGAGTATCGAGTGTTTTAATGGTCAATTTCAATAAAGATTGCGGCCACGACAGCATATTAAAACCAAATGCCGCACTATCAACAATATCGCCAGTTAAATCTTTGGCCGTTGAAGGCCCTGCGCCCGGTAACATCAAATAGGCACCGTGGTCTACACCCCACACGCCTAAGGTTTGGGCAAAATCTTCTTCTTTACGTTCTAAACCCATCTCACCTGCCACATCAAAAATACCGAGCAAACCTATGGTACTGTTGATCAAAAAGCGCCCAGTGGTCACCCCAGCATCTTTGATTTTAAATTGCAGAATATCGTTAAC
This sequence comes from uncultured Alteromonadaceae bacterium, assembly GCA_938085045.1. Taxonomy (GTDB): domain Bacteria; phylum Pseudomonadota; class Gammaproteobacteria; order Enterobacterales; family Alteromonadaceae; genus JABSOG01. The sequence continues at coordinate 1,628 of CALKGI010000291.1, read as the reverse complement.
AAAATTCACTGGCTCTTCGAGGTTTAAAACCACATTCAAAAGACCAGTACGAACAGGTGCGGGCACATAATTACCGTAACCGGTTGCTACAGGTTTGAGAATGTATTCGTCGAGTACCTTCCAATTAAAATCAAATATCGGCCGGTTAAAATCCTCAATTGGATCCCTTGAGTCACTGTCATCATAAGTCTCGGCACTGGTTTGTCCATCAGCATTGTTTTGCTCAGCTGCCAGTTTCTCATCTTGGGTAGATGAACAACCGCCCAGTAGCAACATCATACTCACCAGCAATACTTTCGCTTCTATTCTTGCCATTACTCTCACCATTTTTACTTATAAAACCTGGTTTATGGTTACCGCGACTTCAGTGGTGTCTTTTAAACTGAACACCTGACTTTGCCCCTGTAACTCTCCAGCCGATATACCAATATCACCGTCTTTAGACAGCCTACTCCAAACTATGATTTTGTCTAGGGTCGACAACTTGTAATCTTGCAGCATCGCATTGGCATCGCTTAGCTCTATTGTCATCGGAAAATCAAACTCGCTTAACTTGATCACTGCCGCAGGCATCGGTCGCCCTTGAGCCGCTTTGGCATAAATAAACAAAGTGCCGCCAGTGGGGATTTTGTCCTTTACCGCTTCATCCAATGTAATATGGACACTCACTTTGGCAATTTCAACACCTTGCTCAACACTTTGATCAGAACTTTGATCAGTGCTTTGACTAGCAATGGCGCCGAGTTTTCCATTAACAAAGCCCAATCTAGTATCGTTGGCTGGCAATAAGCGCTTTACAATGGCCCATGTTGTCATCGCTTTGTCGTTCTGTCCCATCTGTTCGGCGATGTAACCTGCCATCAACAGGGCATTGATATTATTCGGATCGCTTTGTAGCACTTTACCGAGCAAGCTTGCCGCTAACCTCATTGATTGCTGATCAGACTTCATCAACAACGCTTGGGCATAACTAAGCACTATAATGGGTTTATTTGAGTCAAGTTTATAAGCTCGCTCAAAAGCCAAAAATGACGAGTCGACATCTCTAATGGCAGCGGTAACCTCACCGAGCATTTGCCAAGCCATAGCATCGCCATCGCTTCTAAAGAGCTTGGTACGCAAACCCAAAGCGAACTGTTGTAACTCTTTACTCGACAGCGGTTCGCCTTTATTTAACAACGCCCTATCACCCAATGCAGGCAACATAGCTTGCACTTCTTGCCAGTCTGCGAGCCTTTTATATTCACCCAACTGCTGATAAAACGCCACAGCAGAGACCATAAACAAAAAGCCTGCGCCATAAAGTACTTTCATGTGCTTTTTAGGGTTTTGAGTTTGCCCTACCAGTGGCTGCTGTTTTAAATCATGCAACAATTGACGCTTTAATTCATTGACCGATGATTCATATTCCTTGTCATCGAGTTCATCATGCTCCTGCGCGAATGCCAATTCTCGCAATCGTAAACGATAGGTGTTCACTTGCTCACGCGATAAAGCCAAATATTCCCGCGCTAATACATCAGGGTTTGGTTTAACCGACAATAACCAAACCAGCATGGCCAGCACCAGCAATACAACAATGCCCAAATAAAACATATCCATATCAGCTGCTCCCCACGTTATTCATC
>CALKGI010000290.1 GCA_938085045.1 uncultured Alteromonadaceae bacterium | reverse complement strand
GCCATTGATGGCAATACCAACGGTGATTTGGCTAGCGACTCGGTCACTTTGACCCAATTGCAAAGTAATCCGTGGTGGCAAGTCGATTTGGGCGAGTCCCACACAGTTGACCAGGTTATTTTGTATAACCGCACCGACTGTTGCGACAGTCGATTAAACAACTTTGATGTTGATTATCTGGACCAAAACGACAACGTGATCGCCAGCCACAACTATGCAGGCACGGCGGGCGCAACAGTCACAATCGACCTGATAGCCAGTAATGTTTACAAGGTAAGAGTGCAGCTTAATCAACTCAACTCGTTGAATCTGGCCGAAGTCCAAGTGATTGGTCAACCCACTAACAGCGCTGTCGCCACCGCCGTGACCACATTCAATTATGATGGCAACGGCAGCCGTTTGAGCAAAATCGCGCCAGATGGCAGCAAAGTGATTTACGTTGACGGCGGGTTTGAAATTCAAGATAACGGCTCACAGGTGTTGATTACCGATTACGTGATGGGCGCCGAAGGCCGAATTGCCTCTTTTACCGCACAAGACAATTCAAATGCCTTTGTGGCCGCTGCGGGTAAGACCGGTTCGTTCTTTACGGGAAGCTACCTGCAACACGACATGATGGCCAACATGATGAACACCGAAACCCTTGGCGGTTCAATCGGTTGGGCACAGCACAGCCTCGCCAGTTACATCAATCACCCCAATGCAGCGAATGTGTTTTACATGCTGGTGGTGTTGCCATTGCTGTTCTCGTTGGTGATGTTTATGGTGCATTATATTCGTTCGGCCAACCCGGTGAGCAGCCTTGGCAGAATGTACAACGCAGTGGTTAATGCCATCGGCAAAGCGGGCTGGATAAACCCGGGCACCCTGCAAGGGTTGCAGGTTCGTACCGGCACCCAATTCATGCAAGAACATCGTGTACTGTCATTAGGCGCACCGGCTGCTTTGGTTGGTATGATGTTAATGTTTGGCCCAATTGGTCTTGTTGGCACCGCCCAAGCCGCTGGCAACCCGCAACTGGGGGCAAATGCCACACAATACTTCCACCATGATCGCCTAAACAGCACCATATTGGTGACCAACGGCAGTGGCACTGAGGTATCCAAGCCAGTTTACAAACCTTTTGGCGAGCTATACAACAACACCGACGATGACAGCTATCGTTATGGTTTCGCGGGCAAAGAAGCAGACGATACCGGACTGATGTACTTTGGCAGTCGATACTACGACCCGGCCCTTGGACGCTTTATCACCGCCGACAGTGCCGGCATTGGTTCTGAGGGTTATGGCACAGCACAGCTAAATCGTTATGCCTTTAGCCAAAACGACCCGGTGAATATGGCCGACCCGTCGGGCAACCTCGCCTTTGCCACCACGTCACTCATCATCTTTGTTGTTTCGGCAACGGTGTCGACCGCTGCGCAGCTGATCATCGCCAAAGTACAAAACTGCCGGGTTGACTGGGCCGCCATTGGCATAGGAATTGCCGTATCAGCCATAATGGCACCCATAGGCGCAGGGTTGGGTATGGGCGTTGCCAAGTTAGCCTCAACACTTGCCACCACACGCCTAGGCGCAGCGAGCATGTACATTTCTATGAGCTTGGTGAATGCCGGAATAGCGCCTTCGCTGGTAACCGGCGCGGCAACTGCGGCATCAGCCGTCACCAAAACCGCCATTGCATCGGCATTGTATTCGGGCATATCGCAAGGGTTTGGCAAAGCATTTGATAGCAGCGCCAAATGGAGCTGGCGAGCGTTTGCCATGGACATCGCCTTTGACGTAGTCTTTCTCAGTGCCAGTTATGTATGGAACAACAAAATGACCAGCGCCAACAAATACATGGCAGACATGGAAAGTAACTCAGCGATGCGCGCCCAAGCCAGAGAAAACGGCAACTTCAAGGCAGGCGGCAAGGCGGCAAACCGAGATATAGCGCTCGAAGCGATTAAAAAGAACGAGTTCAAACGGTTCAATCTCGACGACGCATCGGCCAACGTTTGGGCCAAAAGAAGCCTCAGTCGCGAACTCAAGAAAAACCACGGCACCACGATTAATGGCGCCAGCTCCGACCAGCTCGCCCGAGCCGTTGAAGCGTTTACACCAACGTATCGGTTTACCTCAGAGTTTTCGTACCAGTTTGGCGATGGGTTATTCTGGTCGATTAAGAATGAGACTAAACGGCAGTTGAACGAACTGTAGATCTGCTTCGCATTTCTACTTTATTTGCTGCGTAAGGCTTTTATTGATAGAACGGCTGCTTGGCTTTTTGCCGGGTGGCCGTTTTTTTGTGCGGTTGACGTGGTTGTGCCAAAAAAGTTGATGACGTTTTGCGGTGGATGTGTAAATATCGGTATCGTCTCTGATTTTGATAAACGGATTGCGCAAAGCCTAAAGCCATTTGAGAGAAAAGACAATTGAACTGGCACCAGTAGGTGTTGATTGACGACAAAAAGAAGACATGGGGAGTTATTAGTGCTCCAGAGGGCAAGAGTCAATGGACAATAAGTCTATTTTAGAATCTCGCCAAAATCTGTCCTAGATTTGTCTAAAACTCAAAACGATAAATTCAAACCTAATCGTAACCCATCGAAATAAAACAAATTAATGTAATTCAGAAACTTTTTGACACCCATCTTCGCAGGGTTATACTGCACTTCGTTGTCTTACGGTGTTAATCGGGTTTATTGTTGTTTATTAGGCATTTAGCTAAACTTTCAAACTCGCCGAAAAACCACTTTAACACCGATTAACGCCGATATTTGTCTAATTTAACTGTCCAAAATTCCGACATAGTTGACCTCTGCTTTATCTTTGTCAACGGTGAGGCTTGCTTGGCTGGCATCGATAAGCCCTTATTCCCAATATGAGAGGGTTGAGGCTTGCAGCCTAACGACCAAAATAGCGTCAATGGCAACCGAGGTCTCAGAAACCGCCAAAACTTTTCTAATTTATTGTAAGCATAATTAAAATCAATGTATCGTTATAAGTGATCATCATTTTTGTTGGCGAAGTGTTAAAAACAGTGTATCGTTTTAACCCACTTTTGTTGTTTACGATATAGGATTTAACCATGCCAGAGCGCAGTATTTATGTTTCTTACTCTTGGCAAGCTGAAAGAGCATGTGACACCGTCGAACAAATGTTGCAGGCATTCAAAGCGCAAAACATCACTATTAAGCGGGATACCACCGAAATTTCGTATGGTGAACCAATACGAGACTATATGGATGAATTGGCACTAGGCGGGGCAATTATCTTAGTGTTAAGTGAGTCTTATTTTAAATCGCCCAATTGTATGTATGAATTGACAGAAATTTATCATCGATGTCGACAAAGCGATGACACTTTCAGCAAGCGTATTTTTCCCATCGTACTTAATGGCACCCGGTTTCATCAATCAGTGGATAGAATTCCCTTCATTAAATACTGGGAAGAACAAAAATGTTTACTTGAAAACGCTCTGGATACGGTCGGTCGCACTAATATAAGTACCGGATCGAACAATGAACTTAAAGATTACGATAGTTTTGCGCGTTTGATTGATGAGTTGCAATTTGTGATTGCCGATATGAATCACCTCACCGAAGTAGCCCATTTACAAGACAGTTTTACCGCATTGATGTCACGCATTATCGGCAATGCGCCAGCAAAATCAGAAAAGGCGAAAAGCCCACAAGGACAATTATTTGGCGTACCAAGTCTGCCAGCGCAATATATGCCACGTGACAACTATCTTGATCAATTTCGTGACATATTATTGCAGGGAAAAGCACAAACTATTGGTATTACCGGGGTTTCTCGCTACGTTGGTGTTCAAGGTATGGGCGGGATTGGCAAATCAATTTTGGCCGCCGCATTGGCGCATGATGAAGTGGTGCGTAGAGCCTTTCCCGATGGCATATTTTGGCTGCGGTTTCGCCAAGATATTGATAATGACTATATTGTCGATCTGCAAACCAGCATGTTGCAAATGCTGCAATCAGAGCAAATGCCTGAAACTGCCTCGCAGGGCAAAAACCTGCTCGATTTGGCTTTACAAGACAAACGTTGTCTTATCGTGATTGATGATATTTGGGATAAAAAACAGCTTCAGCATTTTGACATTGCCCAAACCACTTCCCGCTTTTTATTAACCACCCGAAATGCAGACGTGTTAACCGGAGTCGGCGCTGCTGAATGTGCCGTTGGTTTGTTATCAGAAGATCAGGCACTGACGCTGTTGACAGGGTATTCCGGTTATGCGTTTGATGAAATGCCACAAGAGGCGATTATCATCGCTAAGGAGTGCGGTTATTTGCCACTGGCTTTGGCTGCTATCGGAAGTATGGTCAAAGGCAAACCGCCAAACCGTTGGCAACTGGCTGTTAATCAGTTGCAGAAGGCCCAACTGAACAAAATTAAACTCAATGTTAATCTTGATTACGATTATGAAAACCTTTTTAAAGCTTTTCAGGTCAGTGTTGCAGAATTGCCATTGGCTATCCAGAGTTATTATAAAACGTTGGTTATTTTTCCTGAAGATCAACAAATCCCTGAGTCAGTATTGGAAATTATTTGGACCAATTACGATTCAGATGAATATGAAACGTTAGAAGTCATTGATGCATTGGTGAATGCCTCGTTATTGACGCGAATTGATGATGATTCGTTGAGTCTACATGATTTATTGCGGGATTATTTAACCAGCCAAGATGATGATGTTGCAGCATTTCATCAGCTGTTTATTGATGGTTATGCAAGGGCATATCCTGACGGTTGGCATACAATCCCTGTGGGTAAACCCTATTATTTTCATCCTAATTGGACTACTCATTTTGAATCAGCAGGTGATCAAGTGAAAATGGCTGAAGTGGCTGATGAATTGATTCGACATCAATCGTTTTTAGATTTACCTCAACTCAAATCGGCATTAATGTTTGTTGATTATGAATTCGCTGATATTGTCAAAGATTTGGTGAAAACGAATAAGCATCCGATTGTTTTGACAGCCTGTTTACAGATGTTGGGCGATGAGGCAAAAGGTGATGCTCGTCGTTTGTTAAAAGAAAGCCAAGATCAGCAGGTATTAAACACCTGTATGAAGTTATTGGGCAATGAGGCTAAGAAAGATGCACGCCGTTTGTTGAAGGAGAGCCAGAATCCAGAACTATTGAAAGACTGTTTACGGCTGTTGGACGATGAGGCAAAAGATGATGCTCGTCGTTTGTTAAAAGAAAGCCAAGAGCAAGCCGTTTTGGTCGTTTGTCTG
>CALKGI010000289.1 GCA_938085045.1 uncultured Alteromonadaceae bacterium | reverse complement strand
TTCAAAGCGTTCACAGCTTTGTAGAGCATCAGATGTAAACGACACTGTCATTTGTGTATCAGGGGCATCTTCGGCAAAACCGCCGTTGGCGTCGGTGATGATGTCTGAATAGGGGATATAGGGTTTAATGTCGATGATGGGGGTTTGGTCGAGTAAATCGACGCCACCTAATACTAGCGTAATACCATCAGTGTTTTTTTCGATATCCAAAAGTTCAACCGCCGACATGCCAATGCCGTTGGGTCGATATGTTGAACGACTGGCAAATACGCCGACCTTTTTGTTGCCGCCCAAACGGGGTGGGCGAATGGTGGGGGTCCAGCCTTTTTCTAAATTTTGGTGGAACATGAACAACAACCACAGGTGCGAAAATTGTTCTAGGTCTCTGACAAAGTCTTCATGATTAAACGGCTCGCTCATTTTCAGGCGGCCAATGGCCTCTTTGACCAAACGAGGTTGGCGCGGAATGGCGAATTTCTCTTTAAAAGGCGAGTGTAAAACGCCAATGGTTTGTACTGAATAATCATTATTGGTCATAAAAAAAACAACTTGTGCAGTTATCGCAAATATTTACAACCTCTGCTCAGATTAAGGTTGAAAACTTCACTCAGGTGAATATATTAAGCCACACATATTAAAATAATAACCCCGCATTTTTAAGGAGTTTTGTTGATTATGATCGTGATAAATCAACTCACCAAATCATTTGGCGAATTTGTAGCTGTTAACAATTTGTCGTTCGATGTTAAACCCGGCGATGTCGTTGGCTTTCTTGGCCCCAATGGCGCAGGTAAATCGACCACCATGAAGATGATCACCGGCTTTTTGCAAGCCACCTCTGGCACTGTCAAAGTTTGTGATTATGATATCGAAGAAAACCCCCAAGCCATTAAAGAACTCATTGGTTATTTGCCTGAGGGCGCACCTGCCTATGGTGACATGACCGTTGCTCAATTTCTTGATTTTATCGCCGATGTACGCGGATTGACGGGCGCTGTAAAATCAGCTCGTTTAAAAGCTGTGGTTAGCGCGATTGAATTAGAATCTGTTCTTTACCGTCCTATCGATGATTTGTCTAAAGGGTTTAAACGCCGCGTTGGATTAGCTCAGGCGATTATCCACGACCCTAAAGTATTAATTCTTGATGAACCGACTGATGGTTTAGATCCGAACCAAAAACATCAGGTTCGCCGCCTCATTCAAAATTTGTCGAAAGACAAGATTGTGATCATCTCTACTCATATCCTTGAAGAAGTCACCGCCGTTTGTAACCGCGCCATTATTATCAGTGACGGCGTGAAGTTGTTCGACGGTACGCCCAAAACGTTGCTTGGCAAATCGCGTTATCACCACGCGGTGACGGTAGAGTTTGCCCAAATGCCTGATTCGGTCGAATCATTAGTGGGGCTGGCTGAGGTCAGCGGTATTGAACAACACGACAATCAAGTAACGGTGTTTTCTGACAACAACAGCATCATTTTTAACGATGTGTTTAATCACATTAAAAACCAACAGTGGCAGGTAAATGGTATTTACGCCGAAAAAGGCCGTATGGATGACGTTTTCCGTGAACTGACCGCGATGGGAGCACACCGATGAACATGACTCATATTATTTTCAAACGCGAATTCTCGTCGTTCTTTTCAACGCCGGTGGCTTATGTGTTTATCGCCATCTTTTTGATCATGAGCGGCGTGTTCACTTTCTACATGGGTAATTTTTACGAAAGGGGGCAGGCTGACTTGCTGCCGTTTTTCAATTTTCACCCTTGGTTGTATTTGTTTTTAGTGCCTGCCATGGCCATGCGTACTTGGTCTGAAGAGCGTAAAAGCGGCACCATTGAATTGTTAATGACATTGCCCATCACCACGGCACAAGCCATGGTTGGTAAGTTTTTAGCCGCTTGGTCTATTTTGGGGTTGTCACTAATATTGACTTTTCCGCTTTGGATTATGGTTAACTATTTAGGAGCGCCAGATAACGGCGTTATATTCGCCGCTTATATTGGTAGTTGGTTAATGGCTGGGGCATTTTTGTCTATCGGCATTTGCATGTCGGCGTTATCAAAAAGCCAAGTCGTGGCGTTTATTCTTGCCGTAGTGGTGTGTTTTTTGTTTGTGCTCAGTGGTACCGCATTGGTGCTTGATGTATTCAAAGGTTGGGTGCCGGGAATTTTGCTCGATACCATCGCATCTTTGAGCTTCTTGCAACACTTCGAAGCCATCTCTAAAGGCGTTATCGCACTTAAAGATGTCGGTTACTTCGTTATCTTGATTGCTGCCTGGTTGTATGCAGGCTTGGTCATCATCGAACAGAAAAAAGCACAATAGGAGGCTATCATGAAAAACGTATCTAATTCTATCGGCCTGCTGGCCATTGCACTGTTGTTTGTAGGCTCAGTATTGCTCAACAATGTATTGTTTGACCGTGCCCGAATCGATTTGACCGAAAACAGTATCTACTCGATTTCTGATGGCACTAAAGAGTTGCTGACTCAACTCGATGAACCTATCAATTTATACTTCTTTTTCTCTAACAAAAACTCAGAAGGCATTACCTCAGTACGCACTTATGCAGCCCGAGTTCAAAGCCTACTTGAAGAGTATGAACTATATAGCGATGGCAAAATTAAGTTGCACATCATTGACCCAGAACCATTCTCAGAAGCTGAAGACAGAGCCGCAGAGTTTGGTTTAACCGGAGCCAATATTAACACCGCTGGAGACAGCTTATACTTTGGTTTAGGTGGTTCAAACGCACTAGATGAGCGAGAAATCATTGCCTTTTTCGACCCAAGTAAAGAGTCGTTTTTAGAATACGATATCTCGAAAATGGTGTATCAACTGACCAATCCAGAGCCTATAAAAGTAGGGCTGATTAGTGGTTTGAACATGAAAGGTGGGCAAAACCCGATGACGGGTCAGCAAACCGAGCAATGGGCTGTTTTACAACAGCTAGAACAGCTATATCAGGTAGAAACCATCGAACCTACCGCCAACGCTATTTTGCCGGGTACCAACGTATTGATGCTGGTGCACCCCAAAGGCTTGTCTGACGAAATGCTGTATGCAATCGACCAGTACGTACTTAAAGGTGGCAAATTGGTGGTTTATGCCGACCCACATGCCGAATCTGACATGGCAGCAATGCAAGGCCAGCAAGGACCAAACAGCTCTGATTTGAACAAACTATTTGCCGCTTGGGGCATTCAAATGGACGCTAAAGTCAGTCTTGATGCAGCCAAAGGGTTAGAGATAAGAATGCCATCAGGTGGCGTTGGCCGTCACTTAGGTTTCATTGGTTTGACCAACGAAAACATCAATGGCGAAGACGTAGTATTTGCTGATTTAGAATCTATCAATGGTGCTTCATTTGGTGCGCTGAGTCAGGCTGAGGGCGCAACCACGGTATTTTCACCAATGATGCGAACCTCGGCTCACAGCCAGCAGGTTGAATCTTTCTTGTACGTGATGCAGTCGCGCAACCCTGAGGCGATGTTAAAGTCGTTTCAATCTAGCGATGCGATGCTGACCGTTGCAGCCCGCGTGAGCGGAAAAGCCAAGTCGGCTTTTGAAACCGCACCAGAAAGTGTCGATGCCGCCAGCATGATTAAAGAAGGTGAGATTCAAATCATAGTGGTTGCCGACACCGATATTTTGACTGATCAGTTTTGGGTTAACCGTCAAAACTTCTTTGGCCAAAGCGTATTGAGTCCGTTTGCCAACAACGGTGATTTGGCCACTAATATCATCGAAAACCTCGGTGGTAGTTCTACCCTTATCAGTGTTCGTGGTCGTGGCAAAATGACCCGTCCATTTGATGTGGTCGCAGAGCTTACCGTTGAGGCCGAGGCTAAGTTTCGTGAAAAAGAACAAACGCTACAAACCCGTTTGCAAGAAGCCGAAACTCAGTTAAGCCAACTGCAAACCCAAGGTGGTGCCGATGGCGCGTTGGTGTTGAGCGCCGAGCAAGATGAAATGCTGCAATCGTTTATTGCACAAAAAATTGAAATTCGCAAAGAACTGCGTGAAGTACGCCATCAACTCGACAAAGACATCGAAATTTTGGGCAGCAAACTTAAGTTTGTCACCATTGCTTTAATGCCGTTGTTGTTGACCCTGATGCTGGCCTTTTTTGCCCGTCGTAATCGCCGTAAAGCCATAATATAAGGAGTATTGAAATGAATAGTAAAACACTTTTAATGACCCTTGTTGCCGCTTCAGTTGTGACTGCGGTTGGGGTGAACATTGCCACTTCGCAACAGGGGCAAGTCGATATGGACAGCCCGAGAATTTTGCCTGAACTGCTCGCAAATGCTGGTAGCCTAGACCACATTAAAATTGAATCGGGTGGCAACACCTTATTGGTCGAAAGTCACAAAGAAGGCGACAAATGGGTTATCGATAATCTGGGTAACTACGATGCCGATACGGCCAAATTGTCGAGCTTGATTAAAGCACTTAAAAACGCCAGAAAGGTTGAAGAAAAAACTGCTAAACCGGCTAATTTTCATCACCTTGGTTTGCGTGACATAACCCAAGAACACTCTAAAGCGGTGATGGTTAGTGTCTCGGGCGGTGGTAAAGACTACAAGTTATTGGTGGGTAACGCGGCTAAGGCAGGTACCGGGCAGTACGTACGATTAGCAGAGCAAAATCAAACTTGGTTGATTAACCTTGCCATCGACAAACCTGAAAAAGCCGAAGACTGGGTGAACACTAAGTTGTTTGATTTTACCGTTGATGACATTCAATCGGTGAGCTTAAGCGGCAAGTATCAGTATGCTTTGAGTAAAGCCGACAAAGAAAAAACCAGCTTTACCATCGATAGTGTGCCACCAACGCACAAGCTGAAATATGATTCTATTGTTGACGCTGTGCCGCGCAATTTGACTGGGTTGAAGTTTGAACAGCTCAAAGCGGTTGCCGATTTTAAGGCGGAAGCAGCAGCTGACAGTCAATCGATTGTGGTTAAACTGTTTGAAGGAGACAGTGAGATTGGGGTGACAGTATCGAAAGTTGCCGATGAATACTATGCCCAGTTAACGGGGAGTAATCCGTTGTGGAACCAATGGGTTTATCAAATCAGTGAGTATTCGTACAATCAATTGGCCAAAGATAAAATGGATTACTTAGACTCAATTGAACCAGCTAAAGAAAACATGGTTGCGCCTTCACCTGGGTTGCCACAAATACCTCAAACGCCTTAACGTTATTTGTGTCCACGGATGGACATTAACCCTATGCATTTAAAAGACCTTAAGAACCTTGGTCCAGCTTCAC
>CALKGI010000288.1 GCA_938085045.1 uncultured Alteromonadaceae bacterium | reverse complement strand
CAGCCGTGGCAGTTCAGGCACAATGTTACGCAAAACGTTGGTGGTACTGCAATTTGCCATCGCCGCCGCTTTGATTGTTGCCACCAGTGTGGTGTATCAACAAATGCAGTTGGCCAAAGATATATCGTTAGGTTACGAGCGCAGCAATTTGGTGATACTCAAAAAAGTGGGTAACGACTTTGACACATTGGCCACCCAATTGTTGAGCCATCCTGATATTGAAACTGTGGTGAAATCACATGTTGTACCAACACAGAGCCCGTTAAGCACCAGCATGGCGCGTATGCCTAGCAGCGACGGCAGTATGACGCTGGTTGATATTGATAACAATTTTGTCAGCTATGACTTTTTCGAAACTTTTGGCATAAAAGTACTGGCAGGGCGAGCCTTTGGTCGTGATTTTGGTCAAGATATCTACGTGCCGAACTTTAGAGATCCGTCGAAGTCTACCGGCAAAATGATCATCAACGCAGAGTTGGCCAAACGATTGGGCAAAACACCGCAAGAATTGGTTGGCGAAATGGTCACGATAGGCACCGGCAATAACTTGATACCTGTAGAAGTTGTTGGCGTAGTTGAAAGTAGCTATTACCAGTCTATTCGCGACCCGCTCAAAGCAATGGCTTACTTTTTATTTCCAAACCCTGTTGGATTCCAGTTGACCCAAACCACAATCAAAGTCAAACAAGGTTCAATGATGAATGCCTTGAGCCATATCGACAAAACTTGGAAGGAAGTAAAACCGGGTATGCCAATGGCACGTGTATTTGTCGACGACAGCTATAACGCACAGTATCTCAATGAAGAAAAACAATTCAAGATGCTTAATGTGTTTGCTGGGCTGGCAATCATTATCACCTGTTTGGGCTTGTTTGGTTTGGCATCGTTTACCACGCAAAGACGGGTTAAAGAAATTGGTATTCGAAAAGTACTGGGCGCAAGTCGCTGGCAGATTAGCTGGTTAATTACCAGAGAATTTACCGAAATTGTTATAGTGGCCAATATATTGGCGTGGCCAGTTGCCTATTACTTTATGGCTGATTGGCTGAGCACCTTTGCGAATCGCGTTGACTTGGGTCCGGTGATATTTTTGACCAGTGCCATATTGACTGTGTTGGTCGCCTGGATGACCGTTGGTGGTTTGGCATTTAAAGCCGCCAGTGCCAGACCTGTTAATTCGCTTAGCTGCGAATAATTCATTAACTAGATTGTATTTTATCAGGATGATAGCGGCTTAAGGCCGCTATTTTTTTGACGGCCACGGATGGTCAATAAACCTATCAGTAGGATGACAATAGGACATTTCACAGGAGCATTCATCATGAATGAAGCCATAGATTTACCAGCCCTAGAACAAGTGAACGGCCAGAATATATTGCTTAATGTTGATTTAAAAGGCCAAGATAGCACGAAGTGGGTCGAGGCTCATGCTGAGCAACTTGATGCACTAATTCAAGAAAATGGTGCGGTATTGGTCAGAGGGTTGACCATTAAAGGTGCCAATCAGTATTCACATATATTACAAACCATATTTAAAGATCAACTGTCGAGTTACACCTATCGGTCGACACCGAGAACCGAATTAAAGGGCAACATTTACACCGCAACCGAATACCTTGAAACAGAAGTGATACCCCAGCATAACGAAAAAGCCTACTCCAACAGTTGGCCCATGCGATTAGGGTTGTTTTGCGTACATCCGGCGGCCGAAGGTGGCGAAACGCCATTGGCGGACAGTCGCCAGGTTTATGAGCTAATACCTCAAGATATCAAAGAGAAATTTATTGCCAAAGGGGTTAAATATACCCGCAATTATGGAGACATTGACTTACCTTGGCAGGAAGTTTTTCAAACCGATGACAAAAAAGAAGTCGAAGCGTTTTGCCGCGATAACCAACTGTCTTATGAATGGCGAGGTGACAATTGCTTGACTACTAGCCAGGTAAATCCGGCGGTTGCGGCGCACCCGGTTACGGGCGAAAAAGTTTGGTTTAATCAGGCGCATTTATTTCATATATCGAGCTTGCCACAACAAACCCGAGATCATTTGTTGTCGCATTACAGTGAAGACACTCTACCCAGAAACAGTTATTACGGCGATGGCTCACCATTAGAGCCTGAAGTATTGGCCAAAATTAGGGATATCTATGAACAGGTGACATTTAAATTCCCTTGGCAAAAAGGTGACTTGGTGCTGGTAGACAATATGCTCTATACCCACGGGAGACGCCCGTACACAGGTAAAAGAAAAGTCTTGGTTGGCATGACCAGAACACAGAGTCATGATGGTGTGTAGATGGGCGGTCCTGACCCCTCTTTCTCTAGGACAGTCACTTTTTTCTAGGACAGTCACCTGCTAAGAATATGAGGACAGTCACCATCCAAGAATAAAAAGTGACCGCTATAACTAATGGTATTCTTGGAATATAACGCTAACAGTTGGGCATTGAATATTTTTGTGTTGGTAAAGAAGGGATTAGTTGGTTTATATTCGATTCTCTCAAATACCGCCCACACCAACCTGAGCAAAGGCATTTAGCCGTTGCTCAGGTTGGTGTATAAAGCGAATTTTGTGGATGGTAGAAACGTCAGTCGACACCACGGTGAAATTTTTGCCCGTTTTGGTTGGCATGAAAATGCAATGCCGAAGCCTTACCCGCAAAACCAGCGAACTTACCTTCAAAATTTTGAACCAACTCAAGCCAGTCATCCTCTGTAATATTCAGCGCTTCCAATACACTGAGCTGGTCTTCGTTAATGTAACCTTTTTTGCGAGGGTGAACACAACGCCCGGTGCATTCAGCCAAAGCCAAATAATCAATTAGCGAAAAGTGAATGCCATTGCCATTTTGGTTTGTTGTAAATGGTAGAAGCACTTTTGGCTGGCAATGAGGTTGCGAGGTTGACTGACTTTTATTTTGTTTACTCGCTTTTTTAGCTTTGGCGAATGCTTTGATTCGTTCTTGAATAGAAGTAAAGTCGCTGTCTTCAAGGCCTTTGGCAATGCCAGATCTCACGGGGTTTAAGTCGACATACATCATGCAGCCCAAAACCGCCATGTCGTCTAATAAGGCCTGCGATTTAAACCTCGACTCCCAAAAATGACCAGTGCACTTGTCTTCTTTGTTGGCTCTACAAGCAATGTGCTGATTGAGAGAACTCATAAACCAACTGATACTATTTAAGCGTTCACGCCATGTGCCTATTATCGATTTAGCGACTTCGCTTTCAATTGCACTGGTTTCGCCTGCTTGATGGCGTTCAACCAATACATCGCCACTGGTATAAACCGCAGTCCAGCGAGTAACGACTTCATCATCGCTTAAAGCGATAGACTCGTCAGTGTTAACTTTAAGAACAAGGTGGTAATGATTGCTCATCACAGCGTAAGCACAAATATCTATGGTAAAGCTCGTTGACAAAAACTTAAACCGGTCAACCAACCATTGGCGGCGATGCTCAAAACTCTCACCAGTCAATTCATCTTCGCCACATAAAAAGGCGCGACGAACGCATCGGCTGATAATGTGATAATAGGGGGTTTCTAAATAATCGATGAGACTACTCCGTGCCTGAGTCATAATATACATTCCATGTTAGGGGCTAATTTGTAAACGCTCTAAAATTCTAGATTAAGGATTTAACATTGTCTACTTTTCGCTCTGATTATGTGACTGTCCTCTAAAACTTTGGCACAAATCATCAAAAAAAATGTATTGAAATATGTCAGTTAACACCACCAGTTAATTTTGCTAAGGGTAACAATATCTAATTGTTATTCTTTGTGCACAATGTTATTTTATTGCCCGGTTATCATTCGATTGGTAAACACTTCTAAACCCTATTTTACGCAATTATTGTTCAGTGTTTATTCGCAGCAGTTCCCAAATTAATTTACCCATTGCAATTGCACTTTCGATGGGCTTATTATTGCCATTTTTCTGGCAAAACTTAATCGAAAGAATAACTTATAACTCTTTTAGTAAAAATCAACTGACCGTCGGTAGAGCGAATTATGACCATTAAAAGTATCATTAATCAGTGTATTGAATTGAACATTAAGCTTTCAGTTGAAAACGAAAACCTCAAAGTTGGCGCCCCTAAAGGTGCCATGACTAAACCGTTACTCACTGCCATAAAAGCAAATAAAGCTCAATTATTAACCTTTTTAAGCGACTACTCTAATAGCCCAAAGGCGCATTTGCTTAGCGTTTTTCCCAAAGTGGTTGAGGCCGAATTGTCGGCAGGTCAAAACCAAATGTGGTTTTTAGATAATGCCATGCAGTCAAATGATGCTTATCAGTTTTATCGCGTATTACACCTGCAAGGTGACTTTGATGCGGCCGTTTTGCGTCAAGCCATAAGCGCCATTGTTGAACGTCATACGATATTGCGTACCACCTACCACCTAGTGCAAAATGCAGACAATACCAGTCACTGTATTCAGCGTATTGAAAATGCAGGTCAATTTGATCTTGAGTATCACGATTTATCAGGCGCTAAGCCGGGTAATGCAATTGAGCAATTCAAACAAAACGCCTTTGATTTAAGTCATGATCTTATGCTTAAGGTTATGTTGTTAAAAACGGCTAATGAACGCCATCAGTTACACATTAAATGCCATCATATCGCCACCGATGGCTGGTCAATTGGCCTGATTGTAAAAGACCTAACTGAGTTTTACGCCGCTATCGAACAAGGCACTAAATTGGCCAGCCCACAGAGCGGGCCACAGACATTTCAATACATAGATTACGCGCACTGGCATCAAAGCGAGCCAGCGCAAAAGCACATTGATAAAAATCTCGAATTCTTTAAGACTTATCTTGCTGGTGCGCCCGAAATGCACAGCTTGCCAGTCAAAACCAGCAAACGCAGTGGCATGGACAAAGCCGTACATGTTCAGCGCAAATTATCGAGTCATATGGCGCAAAATTTACGGGCGTTTTGTAATGCACAAAGTGTTACCGTTTTTAGTTTTTTCCAACTTAGTTTGTCTATTTTACTGTCGCGTTACAGCAACACCCAAGACATTGTAATGGGCACGCCAATGGCCAACCGCCCCTTGCAAGAATTAGCCAACGTGGTGGGCTATTTTGTCAATACGGTTGCGCTACGCAGCGAATTGAAGCCCGAGCAAAGCTTTAGCATGGCACTAAAAAACCATCACAATAGCTTGCTCGATGTGATGGAAAAACAAAATGTGCCTTTTCAGCAAGTGGTTGAACAGCTCGTTAACGAGCGTATCGACGGGGTTTCGCCATTGGTGCAGGTGATGTTTATTCTACAAAATAACGACATCCCCGATTTACGTTTGGCAGATGCCCGCATTGAAGTGCAAACCCCCACTGTCGAATTGATGGATTTAGATTTAGATATTGAAGTTATCGAGCAAAACGGTGAGATCACAATTAACTGGACCTATGCCCAAAGTCTATTTAGCGCCAGCATGATTGACGCCATGGTGGTGCATTTTGAACGTTTATTAAGTGCGGTGCTGGCCAACCCTGATGCACCAATAAAAACCATTGAACTGCTAACCCCAGCGCAAATTGACCAGTTGTTATATCAAGTTAACGACACCCAAACTGCTTATGCTAAAGACTTGTGCATTCATCAATTGTTTGAACAACATGCAGCACTCAATCCAGATAATGTTGCAGTGGTATTTGATGATACTCAATTGACTTACCAACAGTTAAACGACAAATCGAACCAGCTAGCGCACTACTTAACCGACCAGCACCAAGTTGGCCCAGACACATTAATAGGCGTTTGCGTTGAACGCTCTATTGAAATGTTAATTGGTATCATGGGCATTTTAAAAGCGGGCGGGGCATACGTGCCGCTTGATTCTAGTTACCCGCAAGACCGCTTGAGTTACATGTACCAAGACGCCGCCTTAACCGTGATACTTACCCAAACTCAGGTGCAAGGCGTTTTAGAAGGCTTTGATGGGGCGCTGGTTTTACTTGAAGATGCCTTAGTAGAAAGTGACGCTATATATTCAACGTATCCCACCAGTAACCTAACGAGCGAACAAACAACCTCGAACTTGGCTTATGTTATTTACACCTCAGGCTCTACAGGCAAGCCCAAAGGCGTAATGCTTGAGCACTTGTCGGTGCTCAACTTTCTTAATGGGGTGCAACAAAACCTTAATGTTAGCGCTGAAGATAAAATACTGGGCTTAACCTCAATTAACTTCGACATTCACGTGCTTGAACTGTACTTGGCGTTCAGTCATGGGGCCACATTGGTTTTAGCCAGCGAGCCGCAAAAAAGAGACCCATTACAATTATCCACCTTGATTGAAGAGCAACAAGTCACTTTAGCGCAGGCCACCCCAAGTACTTGGAATATGCTAATCGACATCCATTGGCAATGTGACCAAAGCATGTCGGTATTGTGTGGTGGCGAAGCGCTACCACAGTATGTTTTAAATGCATTGCAAACTAACCTACCCAACAGCCGCATTTACAACATGTATGGCCCAACCGAAACCACAGTTTGGTCGAGTATGGCCTTACTTGAAGATGACAATATTCACCTAGGTAGGCCCATTGCCAATACTCAACTGTATTTGCTCGATGACAATCAGCAGCTGGTGCCCCATGGCACGGCTGGAGAGCTGTATATAGGCGGTGAGGGCATCGCTCGGGGTTACCTTAACCGACCCGATTTAACCGCTGAACGTTTTATTGCCAATCCATTTTATGACGCAAGCAAACCCGGCAGCTCAAAATTAATTTATCGAACGGGAGATGTGGTTCGTTATTTACCTAACGAAAACCTTGGTTTTATTGGCCGCGCCGATGACCAAGTAAAAATTCGAGGTTTTAGAATTGAGCTTGGTGAGGTTGAATCGCAACTCGAAGCGCTCGATGGGGTCGATTCAGCCCTTGTGGTGGCCGTAGAGCTGTCCGGCAGTCAGCAACTGGTAGGTTACATCAAAACCGATGCACCTTTGACTGACGATAACCGCGCTGCGGTTATTAGAACAATGAGCGACACGCTCAAAGCGCATTTGCCCAACTACATGGTGCCGGGTTATTTAATGGCTGTTGACCAATGGCCGTTAACCCCTAACGGCAAAGTAGACAAAAAAGCCTTGCCGCAACCCGATGCGACCTTGCTGCAAGTCGAGTATGTTGCCCCAAACAGTGAGGCTGAACAAAAGCTCGCCGACATATGGGCCCGATTGCTTGATATTGAAGTCAGTGCGGTCAGTGCCACAGCCGATTTCTTTGATCTTGGTGGACACTCACTGTTGTGTATTCGTTTGGTTGGTGACATTCGTGCGGTGTTTGAAGTTGAAGTGTCGGTACAAAGTGTTTTTGATCATTCGACCTTACATGCGTTGGCGGGGGTTATTGAACAGAGCGCCAAAGCGACTCAAACAAATTCGCGCGGGGCATTGGTGGCAATTGAACGTGACACTAATAAAGTCGCAGTTTCATTTGCCCAGCAACGCCTGTGGTTTATTGACGCTTTGCAAGGGGGTTCGCCCGAATACAACATGCCAGTGGCTTTTGATGTGACTGGGCAATTTGATATGGCGGTATTGGGCCGGGTATTTAACACCATTATCGAGCGTCATGAAGTGCTGCGTACGGTCTATTTTGAACAAAACGGACAAGCCTTACAGCACATTCGCACCATGAATGAAGTGCATTTTGACTTACAACTACACGACTTAAGTCATCTAGAAGGTGAAGCTTTAACGGTGCAAGTCACCACATTGATTGAAGCCGATATTACGACGGCTTTTGATCTGGCGTCAGACTTGATGTTACGCGTCAGTTATGTGAAAAAAACAGCCAATACCGGCGTGATGGCTTTTAATATGCACCACATCGCCTCAGATGGTTGGTCTTTGCAGGTGTTGACCAAAGAGTTTTTTGCTTTGTATCAGGCGTATAGCCAAAAGCTTGTTAATCCTTTGCCTGCATTGGCGATTCAATACGCCGATTATGCCCAGTGGCAAAAAGCATACCTTGTTGATGAGATAATAGAGTCGCAACTGAGTTATTGGCAAAATCAGCTTGATGAATTGCCGATGATACATGGCGTGCCACTTGATTTTGTTCGTCCTAAAGTGAAGCAATATACCGGGGCCATTGTGACTGGCAAATTGCCTCAAGCGGTTGCTACAAAGTTACTTGATATCACCAAAGCGCACAAATTAACCCCCTTTATGTTGATGCATGGCGCGTTGTCGTTATTGTTGTCACGACATTCAAATAGTAATGATATTGTTATCGGCACCCCTGTGGCCAATCGCTTGCAATCCGAGCTTGAACCACTGATTGGGTTTTTCGTTAATACCTTAGTGTTACGCGCTGATACTAGCCTTGCCCGTG
>CALKGI010000287.1 GCA_938085045.1 uncultured Alteromonadaceae bacterium | reverse complement strand
CTGTGACGGTAAATGCCACAGCAACAACGGGTCCATTCACCGAAGAACATAACGGCAATACCCAAGTAAACGGCGCATTACGTTTAACGCCACAGGCTGTTGAACCCTTAGCTTGTGACAGCGCAGCAGAGGGCTCAATGTACTACGACCAAGGTTTACAGCAAATGCTAATTTGCAGTGCATCGGCATGGAATGAGTTTAAGGGCACAGCCGGTATTGATGGAACAAATGGAACGAATGGTATCGACGGAACAAATGGAACGAATGGTATAGATGGAACAAATGGAACGAATGGTATAGATGGAACAAATGGAACGAATGGTATAGACGGAACAAATGGAACGAATGGTATAGACGGAACAAATGGTGCTACCGGGACACAAGGTGTTCAAGGAATACAGGGTATACAAGGTGTTCCCGGTACCACACATTGGGCTGATAGTGCAACTGAAGTCACAACAGGTGTCAACGTTGGTATTGGTACTGCCACACCAAATGCTGCATTAGAGGTTGTAGGTAATGCCATCGCTGCCGCGCCAACTCAAGATAACCATGTTGTTATCAAGAGCTACAGTGATACTGGCGATCAGGCATTACAAACTCAAGTTGATGCTTTGGTGGTACAAATTAACCAAATGAGAATCGAACTCGATGCCCTAAACGGCGAAGTGTTCCCGCCTAATCCATCAATTCCAAGTCCGGGTTCACCGGGCGTGGTAGTGCCTATTGGTTCTGCTGTAGCCAGTAGTTTTTACGCTCAGCATCCAGTGGCGGCAGTATTTGACGGCGTCTTTTCAAACAATGACATTAATGTTTGGATAGCAAGTGCGCACGATCCAGCGCCAACCTTAACACTCAACTTAGGCTCGTCTAAAGTCGTTCACTTCTACCGAATGTCTAAAGCCTATTGTGACGGTTACTACATGCCGGGCACATGGGAAATCTTTGGCAGTAACGACAACACTTTGTGGACCAGTGTCCATAATGTTGTTAACGATCAGGCAGATAAATTGAATGTTTCTGGTTGTGCTGCGTTCTCTGATTACTATCAAATCCAGAACCCTGGTTTCTACCAATACTATCAATTCCGTTTTGTCGGCTCAGTAGCCAACGCCAACTACACAGGCGTAGGTGTCGGTGAAATTGAATTTCGTGATTAATCTTTAGCGATAAATGTTAGTAATACTGGCCCTTTTACATTGGTGAAAGGGCCTTTTTTTATCTGATAGATTAATGTTTATGGATTTGGTGCAATCAAATGTGACCATTAATGTTGCATTCTAAATAATTCAGCCATCTTTCCTAATCTGAACATGATGTCATTGTTTCTGGCTTGTTCATGTGCATCAGGTGCCAAAATGGCAAGTAAAGCATAATTCTCAGGATTATTGATCCCTTGACAATAAATCAAATGCGTATCACTGGTTTTATTATATTGAACCTTGTGCAGCGGCCAAGGCATGACGGGGTCAGCCAAATGAACATGCTGAACTTCTTCACTTTTAATAATAGGGAGATTATTCGGATGATCGTAATGAGCATCTCTACCAAAATTTTCAGGCGCAAGCCCGGTTAGTTTATAAGCCTTAAATTCTTCGACCAAAGCATTGAGTTCACTTTCAGTCAATTGCCCAAGAATCCATTTACATTTAAAAACTTTCACACTTACTCTTCAAAAGTGCCCAGTTCATCCAAAGGCGTAGCCAAAATCAGCTCAGCTCCTTTGGCTGCAATGGCTTTTAGTCTGGCACTTGTTGGCCTGAACTGACAGCCTTGCTCAACCGAGTTGGTTTCAAGTAAACGGATCATTTGCTCAAACAATTCAGGACCCAGTATATAACCGGCGGTTTTGTTATTTGACAAAACCGCTACAGGTTCATCGAGAAAAAATTGACTGGGTTGCTTTCTTAGCTCTGTTACTGAAACCGTTTTTTCAGCAAATATAGGCTGAATACTCATACATCACCACGTACATAATTAAATAACTAATAACGTACATTATAATGCACTTAATTAATATTAGCCAATCCCCAAAACACCCGCCATTTGCTCATTACACATCACAGGCTCAAATTCAGTCAAAGAATATTCAGCCAGTTGGTTTTCAATCAACGGGTCGGCCGCCAGTAACGCCTCAACATCTGCTTTGTTGGTTTGCGTTGAAATGATAATACCGCCTTGGCGCGGCACCTTACGGCCACCAAATAACAACGTGCCTTCTTGATACTTACCAGTCAGGTAATCTCTGTGGGCACCAACCACTTCGTCGATTTCATTCAAAGGCGCGGTGAATTGCATATTAATTAAAAACATCATTTACTCCTGATTTGTGGTTATCGTTAGCATTGCTACTATTTTAGTAGCATAACGCTACATAAAACGTAGCGCAAGGTTTTTTTCTCAGTTATACTCACCCCATTAACAGCAAACCAGCGCAGATATTAATGACATCAACTCAGTTACCTAGCTCCCCTTTGTCTGACGCCCCTTTACCTGGTGAGAAAGTTCGAGGCTCTGAATCTGGCCGACCGATTATGGCGTTATTCGACCTGTTAGGACGGCGCTGGACCATGCGAATTTTGTGGGAACTCAACCAAAACAACTGCACTTTTAGAGAGTTACAGCAAAGTTGTGGAAAAATCTCACCAACCGTGTTAAATCAAAGACTTAAAGATTTGCGAGAAGTGGCTTTAGTGATTGCTGTCGATAAACAAGGCTACCAATTAACCGAAACAGGCAAGTCTTTGATGTTACACATTGAACCGATGAGAGATTGGGCCCAAGACTGGGCTGATCAATTAAAGCACAAATGAAAATTTAAACATAACAGGAGAATAAAATGGCATTAACCCTGATCATAGGCAATAAAAACTACTCTTCGTGGTCACTAAGACCGTGGATTTTACTGAAGACGTTAGGCATTGAGTTTGACGAGATTGTACTGCCTTTGTATGGCCCGGGCAGTAAAGAAAAGCTGTTGCAATATTCTCAAAAAGGCCAAGTGCCGGTATTAAAAGACGAGGACTTAACCATTTGGGACTCGCTGTCGATAATGGAATATATTGCCGAGTCATTCCCTGAAAAACAAGCTTGGCCCAAAGACAAAATCGACCGTGCCAATGCCCGTTCTGTTAGTGCTCAAATGCATTCGAGCTTCAATGCAATACGCAACACTTTGCCGATGAATTGCAAAAAGCAGATGAAATTCACCGACATAAGCCCAGATTTACAACAAGATATTGATGACATTAACGACATTTGGCAGCGCTGTTTAAACCAATCAAAAGGCGACTTTTTGTTTGGCGACTTTTCAATCGCCGATGCCATGTACGCCCCAGTAGTACTGCGCTTTAACAGCTACGGCATTGAAGTTGGCGAACAACAACAGGCTTATATGAATAAAATGTTAGCTTTGCCCCAAATAAAGCAGTGGATTGAAGCTGGCAAGGCTGAAGGTTGGACGATTGACGCCGCTGAAATTTAATCAGCAATGGGCTTAAGCAACGGCTCTCAAATCTGCCACAGCATCCGTTTTCACAGTCAAATTCTCTAAAGACTGTTTCAGGTCGGCGATAATATCGTCGACATTTTCTAATCCAACCGAAATACGAACCAGCGTTTCGCTGATGCCTGCCGCCACTAATTCTTCAGGCGAATAGGTCGAATGCGTCATAGACGCTGGGTGCTGAATTAACGATTCTGCATCACCTAAACTCACCGCAATACTGAACAACTTCATTTGGTTCAGTAGTTTTTTACCATCTGCCAAACCACCAGCAAGTTCAAAGGCAATCACACCACCGGCATGGTTCATTTGAGTGCCGATAAATTTATTACCCTGATGCGAAGCCAAACCCGGATAATAAACCTTAGTAACCATCTCTTGTTTTTCTAAAAACTCAGCCACAGACTGAGCGTTGCTACAATGACGTTCCATACGAACAGGCAAAGTTTTCAGGCCGCGCAAAATTAACCAAGCATCGTGTGGGCTAATGGTGCCGCCTACATCTTTAAGAATGGTCATTTTGATGTTGCCAATCATCTCGCTACTGCCGCAAATAATGCCCGCAACCACATCACCGTGTCCGTTAAGGTATTTGGTGGCGCTGTGCACAACAATGTCGATGCCGAATTTACCCGGCTGCTGGATGATTGGGGTTAAAAACGTATTGTCTACAATTGAAATCAAATCATGACGTTTGGCAAACCCACCGATAAACTCAAGGTCAACCACCACCAAATTCGGGTTAATTGGCGTTTCAAGAAAAATCAATTTGGTGTTGTCTTTTACAGCCGCTTCAACGGCATCATGGTCGGTCATATCAACAAACGTCACCTCAATACCAAACTTGGCAAATTGATGATTAATCAAAGCGAATGAACAGCCATACAAAGCGTTTGAAGCAATCAAATGATCGCCCATTTGCAAGTTACTGAGCAATGCACCCGACACCGCAGCCATGCCAGTCGCGGTTGCCGCTGCTGCTTCCATACCTTCCATTGCTGCGACTCGGTTTTCTAATTGCGCAGTGGTTGGATTGCCCAAGCGGGTGTAAATATAACCCGGCTCTTCGCCTGCAAAACGCGCAGCGCCCTGCTCTGCCTTATCAAAAATAAAGGTCGATGTTTGATATAAAGGTGTGGCTAGCGAACCAAACTGTTCATCGTTGATGCGTCCGGCGTGTATCGCTTGAGTTTCAATGTTTTGTGATTGGTTAAATACAGTATTGCTAGATGATGCGCTCATGAACTGTCCTGTGATGATCAAATTTGTAATGATGAACAACGTATAACAACAACCATGCCAACTTTTATTATTGTTATATTTCAATTGGTTACAATCAATCAGAAACAACAATCGCTAATGCCGTAATAATTTTGTGACATTAACTATCACAACGTCCAACAATCATGACGACTAGCGGATATAACAAGGCATTGGCGGTAATGTCATTTTTATATTACACTTGTCATATATTTATTACGATATAAACGAAACCCTTATGCGCATTGACATTCAGGCCACCGACCGGGTCGGTATCACCCAAGACATTCTGGCAATATTAAGCAAAGCCAATTGCGACCTCATCACCACCGAGATGGTTCATGGACACGTTTACGTTAACATGAACACTGGCCCATTGAGTTTTGGTCAAATTAGGGGGCGGTTGTTTGAATTAATAGACGTGATTGAAGTGCTTGAAATAGACCTACTGCCAGCAGAGCAAAAACAAAAGCACTTAAACGTATTGATGCAGCGCTTGCCAGACCCTATATTTGACATCAATAGCGAGGGAAAAATTTTGGTTGCGACCGCCTCAGCAGCCGAAATTTGTCAACAGAGCATTGAAGATTTAGAGGGTAAAAATCTCGGAGATTTCATTGGCGAACCCTTGAGTATATTGCTGGGTAAAGAGCTTTCGACAGTTGAGGTTAATGTACTGCGCCAACCGTTTCAGGCCGAAATAACCCCGGTGACCAACCATGGCAAGTTAACCGGTGCCATTTTGGTTTTACGTAGCCCGCAGCGACTTGGTCAGCAGCTGTCGGCATTGCAACAAAGTAACGATACCGACATCAACAATATTATTGGACAGTCGCCAGCCATCAAGGCGGTAATGGCCAAAACCATGCGCTTTGGCAAGCTTGATTTACCTGTGCTTATCTGCGGTGAAACAGGCACAGGTAAAGAGTTACTCGCCCAAGCATTGCACCAACAAGGCTTTGATTCAGACGCACCATTTTTGGCCATTAACTGTGCCACCCTTGCCGAAAACCTACTAGAAAGTGAATTATTTGGTTATGCCCCCGGCGCTTTTTCGGGCGCTCAACGCGGCGGCAAACCTGGGTTATTTGAACTCGCAGCAGGCGGCAGTGTTTTCTTGGATGAAATTGGCGAAATGTCGACTTACTTGCAAGCCAAATTGCTGCGATTTTTGCAAGATTTCACCTTTCGCCGGGTCGGTGGTACCAAAGAGCTAAAAGTTAAAGTTCGGGTGATCAGCGCCACCCATCGCAATTTGGAGACCATGGCGTCACAAGGCAAATTCCGTGAAGATTTGTTTTACCGGCTTAATGTGTTGAATTTAGAAATTCCGGCACTTCGCCATAGGGCCGACGACATCCCCTTACTGGTCGAACATTTTGTCGCCCGTGCAGCCACCCAAATTGACCTCCCCAAACCCAAAATAACCAAACAGGCCATGGTGTTGCTCAGCCAATTCAGCTGGCCCGGTAATATTCGCCAATTAGAGAATTTGCTGTTTCGCTCTCTTGCGTTGTTAGATGGCAACACGCTAGGTGTAGACAATATTCAATTGCCTCGTTCCAGTGAAAAAGGCCATGAAAATGAAGGAGTTACAACAAATGAACAACAAAGCTGGCAAAGTGCCCAATCGGTTTTTGAAAAAGAGTTATTAACCCGAATGTACCCTTTGTATCCTTCGACCCGAAAGTTGGCGAAACAGTTGGGGGTTTCACATAATAAAATTGCGATGAAACTAAAACAACATGGGATTGGAGAGCCTTAGGAGTAATCCCCGCGATTGCCCTTAGTTCCAACCACCAACAAACTCATAACAACGTCCCGCCCCAAAAACCTGACCATCAAGATTAATTTACATATCTAGCGGTTTTTTTAAACCAAAAGTATAACAAATACACATTACATGCTAAAAAAATGTAACAAAAGTGGTTGTTTTATACTTGCAGGACCCAAAAACCCGTGCTAAATTACAAAACAACTGGTCAGAGGTCACACATCCAAGATCAGCGGAGAATGAAAACTATGGACTGTTATCGACATAATAAAAATACAAGTTGAACACCAAAAAGCGTGTTCACGTCTAACAGGAACAATAACAATGCAAAACCAAGCTATTAAAAATCTAATCACTCGTGGTATCACTACAACTTTCATCGGCGCATCAGCGCTGTGTTCAATCAATCTACAAGCTGCCGACTTCAAACACGTAGCCGTTGCACCGCAACACATTGCTGACCAAAAAATGCTTAGCGCCGATGAAAAAGGTTTGTTCAGCCATTCAACCATGCTACCCATTTATGCAAATTCAGCCTCTAAAGCCGGCATTAACAGCCAAACCTTCGAACAAAAGCTTTATTTAGATGGCACCAGCAATAGCCCAATCGTATTGATAACGCCAGACGCCGATAACTGGTTTATGAGCGTGTCAAACCCACAAGGCCAAGTGGTTTATGATGAATTGGCCAGCGCTTCTAAAGCTTTGGTTACCAGTGACATTAAAGTGGGTCCGCAAACATTTAAAGGCAAACAACTTGCGCTTAAAAACCCAGTAAAAGGCCAATGGTCAGTAAAATTGACTCACAAAGGCGATAAAAGCTCGTTAGTTGCCCAAAATGGCGCTCAACAAAGCAAAGACATTGCCGCTTACCTATTGCACAAAGGCGACAGCGAATTCCAGTTATATTCATATTTAGACAACAATTTCACGACAGTAAACAACGACATTAATATGGTCGCTTACATGGTCGATTCCACTTTGAACCGTGGCGAACGCCAGCAAATGGTGAGAAAAGAAGCCGTGGCAGGCACCATAGACCGAGCGGTTGCCACCATCAAATCACCATCTGGTGAAGTGTTTAAAGTTAAACTGAATGACAATGGTGTCAACGGCGACAAAGTGGCTAACGATGGCCAGTTTGGCGGAAAAATCCCAACAAGTGAGGCTGGTGTTTACACCAATCAATTACAAATTCAAGGCACTCGACCTGACGGTAAATCATTCTCTCGTACCACTACCGACATTTATCCTGTCGCCCCAGTTTCGTTTGAATTTGCCGAGCGCTCAGCCAATATTAAGTTCGTTAACAACACTTCTGCTATTTTATCTGTGCCAGTTAATAACCTAGATAACAGTGATTCGGTCTTTATGGCCGCTGAAATCTGGGGGACCAATGCAGCTGGCGAGCTAGAATCTGCCGCTTGGGTTGGTGGTATTGTAGCGCCAAAAAATAGCAACAAAACCACCATGATGGATTTGTCTTTTGACACTCGCTGGTTGACCCGTTCAAACCTTAAAGCCCCTTTCACCTTAAAGTCACTGCGTATGCAAACGGTTGATGGCAATGTGCCTATCGCCCAACGTGATGAAATGACCACCCGTTCAATGCTGCCAAAACAATTGCTTGAATCGACTAATGCTAGAGATGTTGACCGCACTATTACCCGCGATATGTTGATGGGCAAAGCGCCTGAGCATAAAGGCGAAACGACTGCTAATGCTGGCACCGGCACTAAACTGCTGTTGGTTCACGGTTACTGTTCAGGTCAAGCTTGGAATACCGGTCATTTCTCTGATGCCACCGAGTTTCAAGACTACAAGGTCAGCATTAGCCATAATGCCTTCGCCCAAAAGGTCATTAATTTTGGTGCACAATATAATTCTTATGGCATTGTAGCCCACAGCCAAGGCGGTGCAGCGTCATTAGAAATGTTCAGCAAATACTGGACTGGTTTAGATAACGCCACAGGCGGGCGTATCATTCAATCGGTTGGCACGCCTTACCAAGGTACGGCATTAGCGGGGAATTTAGCGGCTATTGGCAATGTATTTGGCGCAGGTTGTGGTACCAATACAGATTTAACTTACAGCGGTGCTTCTAACTGGTTGTCGACCATTCCTACTTGGGCGCGTAACGCAGTGGATTACTACACTACGTCATTCGAAACCAAATGGTGGAGATACGATTACTGTCACATTGCCACTGATTTGTTCTTGGACGATCCTGAAGATGGCACCACTGAAAAATGGTCTGGGCAATTATCTGGCGGCGTCAACAAAGGTCATAAAACCGGCCAGTGTCATACCAGTGGTATGAGAGACGGCGCTCAAACTAAAGATACAGGTCGAAACTCTACGATGAGTTCAAACGCTGCTCGCTAAAGGTGCTTAACATCACTGTCGAAAAAGCCTAAATAGGACAACGTAGGGGCCAAGCCCCTGCGTGCCTCCGTGGCAAATTCCTTGACCTTAAGCGGTAACGAGCCATACACAGCTTGTTTGTCATAGCTTAACTTCACGCTATAATCCTCCCACTTTTAACTTTCGAACAAACAAGCAATGGCTGTCTACACCACCCTCACCCACCAAACCATAGCCCAATACCTTGCAGATTTTGACATTGGTAACCTCACCGATTTTAAAGGTGCGCCAGATGGCATTGAAAACACCACCTATTTTATTACCACCGACCAAGGTGAGTATGTGTTGACGTTGTCAGAATGGCTTAAGCCCGAACAACTGCCCTTTTTTATTGATTTAACCACATTACTGAATCAAAACAATTTGCCTGTGCCTTGTCCTGTAACCGACAAGCAAGGCAAAGCGTTGATGGATATTGCGGGAAAACCGGCATTATTGTTCCCTCGCATTAAAGGTTCGCACCCAAAAACAGTAGATGAGAAACAATGTCGGGCAATTGGTGAATTTTTAGCGCAGATGCACAATGTGACTCAGCATGAAAAAACTCACGAAGAACTCAAAACTAACGATAGGGGCTTTGCGTGGTGTTGTGAATGGGCGAATCAGGCGGCGACTTCTTTGGATGCATCGACAACCGAATTCTTACATCAAACCATTGACTCTTTAAAATCATTGTTTGCTGATAAAACCGCATTACCCCGGGGCATTATTCATGCAGATTTATTCACTGATAACGTATTGATGGTTGACGATAAAGTCACAGCAGCAATCGACTTTTACTTAGCTGGCAGTGACTTTTTATTGCTAGATTTGGCGATTACGGTAAATGCTTGGTGTTCAAAACACGATGGCAGTTTGAATGATGTGTATTATCAGGCTTTGCTATCGGGTTATAAAGCGCACCGACCCTTTGAGCAAAACGAAGAAGCGGCGTGGCCACAAATGTTACAAGCGGGGGCTTTGCGTTTTTGGTTGTCGCGGATTTTGTTTCTTCAGCAATTTGCAGAAGTTAAAGGCAAAGCACCCCAAGTGTATCAGACGATATTACAGCAGCGGCTTAACATGACCAAAGCGTAAACATTTACAAAGGCTCGCGCGCACCAAGGGCTACGGTTTTATCTTCGATGTTTTGTACATCTGCGATCTGTTCGTCGTTTACCTTGATAACACGATTTTGCGCAATCGAGCTTAAAGTCTGCTCTGCATCGTCAATAAACGCTATGCGTTGCGTCATCATTTGGCTATTTTGCTCATTAACCCGAACATTCAAATCGTTGTTCACAAAATCAATGGTGTCTTTTAACGCCTTTTTCAGTTTCTTCATTTGTGCATTGATGCGTTGTGCTTCATAGCGATTGCCCGCATACGACTTGTGACGGTAAATTCGCTGCATCAAGGCTTTGTCTTGGTGTTTAAGTTTTTTCAGTGTTGCCAGCGTTTCTTTCACTTCAAGTTGCAATGGCAATTGACCTTTGAGCAATTGTTGTTCGTGCAACACCAACGCCTTACCTTGCCTTATTAGCGATTGACAGGCCGCGGTGTCAACAGCTTTGAGCCGTGTCATCACAGATTTGAGTTGGTCTAATTCAGATATGACGGTTACAGAGGTACTGGCCATTGCGTTAATAGGTAGCAAGACGAGCAACATAAAAACCAATGGTAGGCATTTTAATAATCGACAGGTCGTTGAGCATACTGTTGTAAGGGTTGTGGTGAAAAAATTGACAAAATGATACATCGATATTCTCCTTATGGCCGTGTGTTGCCATTGCAGCCCTTTGTGGCCGCCCCTATTCTTCCTTGTTACCGTCAATAGCTTGTTACGGCTTCATTCAAAAATGTCATGCTTGATTAGAGGTCAGCTTAAACTCATCTTTAACATTGTTTCGCAATGACCTTTATATTATGAGTCAGCAATTGGCATATCGTTCAAAAAAAAGACGTAAATCTTTGTGTGAACCGAAACAATTAAACACATGCTTTACACTGACAGAGGTATTGGGGGTAGGTAGAAAACAGACTTTGATTTGGCTGCAATTGGCCCAAACTTTAGGGAGTTTGGGCCGATTACAACAGCTGGGAGAGCTTAAGGTGCTTTATAGTATCGAGTAAGTCAATTCGCTATTTTAGTTATAGCTAACAGTTACAGTGATAGTATCTGAGTAATTACCAGCCATATCTAAGCCAGTCGATAATGGCGTAACTTTCAATGTATGGGCTTTTGAAGTACCCGTTTTATCAGTGCCCGCTTCAGTTGCAGAGGCAGTGTATTCGCTGCTCAAATCAACGTTGTTAGCGAAGCTGCCAACATCTAATGTGTATGCTACTTTGTTAGCGCCATCTACCAAGAAACCATTATTCAATGAAGCGTATTTGGTCGTAGCATTTGAACCTGTGTTACACCAAACTTCTAACGAACCGATATCTTGGCTGGTATTGGTTTCATCAATAACCAAGGCTGAAGCGTTTGCGCTGCCGTTGCTTTTAACTTTACACATGGCTTCGATGGTGCCGCCAAAGTTGAACGCTGCGGTGTTGGTATCTGTTACGCTAATGGCCGCGATTGCTGACAAAGAAGTTACTGACAAAGAAGCGACTGTAGAAGCGATGATTAAAGTTTTAGTTAAAAGTTTCATAGTGTTAGTCTCTTTAGTTGTTGGCTTAGCCAGTATGTTTAAATCGTTTGCGGCAATGTTGTTATTGCCTTGTTGATTAAACATATTGCAACCGTGGTGCCAACTATTTTAAAAAGAATGGAATTTATTAACAGGATCGCCAAAGAGAACAATAAAGTCCTTTATATTCAATAAGTAACAGTAATTTAAAAAGATTTAAAAAAATCAGTTTTTTCTTCGTGTCATTAATTCGACGTCATTTAAGCGTGCTCAAACACTCACAAAAAGCCGAACAACAGATTTTTGACGCAGGTAAACGCAATCGAAATCATTGACAGGTGTTTTTGATGACAGTTTTTTGACGGCCACCAAATGCCGGCTTGAGGCATTTTTAAAAACCACAAGCAAACGCCGTAGGGTGCGACATGCACCGACAACCTACAACCTATAACCTATAACCGCCAATTCACATACGACCAATACATAAATATTACAGTGATACGCACGGCGCACCCTACGCCATCCTTTTAAGATTAAATCAACAAAGGGCAGACACTGGGGTCGGCCCCTACGCCATTCAGTACTAAATAAACAAAGGGCAGTCACATTTATTGTGCCTACCCTATATTTTGTTCACTTTGAATTTTGGTCAAACCTAAAATTCTAGTTATAACTAACAGTCACTGTAATCGTATCTGAATAGTTACCAGCCATATCTAAGCCAGTCGATAAAGGCGTAACTTTCAATGTATGAGCCTTCGAAGTACCTGTTTTATCAGTGCCCGCTTCGGTTGCAGAGGCGGTGTATTCACTGCTCAAATCAACGTTGTTAGCGAAGCTGCCTACATCTAATGTGTATGCCACTTTGTTAGCGCCATCTACCAAGAAACCATTATTCAATGAAGCGTATTTGGTCGTCGCATTTGAACCTGTGTTACACCAAACTTCCAATGAACCGATATCTTGGCTGGTATTGGTTTCATCAATAACCAAGGCTGAAGCGTTTGCGCTGCCATTGCTTTTAACTTTACACATGGCTTCGATGGTGCCGCCAAAGTTGAACGCTGCTGTGTTGGTATCTGTTACGCTAATAGCTGCAATTGCCGACAAAGAAGTTACTGACAAAGAAGCAACTGTAGAAGCGATGATTAAAGTTTTAGTTAAAAGTTTCATAGTGTTAGTCTCTTTAGTTGTTGGCTAAGCCAGTCGTTTAAAATCGTTTGCGGCAATGTTGTTATTGCCTTGTTGATTAAACATATTGCAACCGAGGTGCCAACTTTCTAAAGAAAGCTAAATAAAAATAACAGGATCGTCTAAGAACCTTATAAAACTCTTTAAATTCAATAAGTAACAAACTCAACAAAAAAACAAATAGATTGTGTATTTTATTCGCGTCAGTAATTCGACACGATGAAAACGCTGAAAACGAGCCAACAAAAAACCAAACAACAGATTTTTGACGCTGGTGAAAAAAACTAGACATCACCTCATATGGAGGATGGGTTAGGTGAGGAACGAGCCGTAACCCATCGAAACGTTCGAACCTAATGCCAACCTATTCAAAATCCGTTATTGCATAAAGCATGCTTGTGATGGGTTGAATTAACCGATGGGTTACGCGCAAGCGCTAACTACGGCTCGTAACTCGCCCCATCCTCCGGGCGCGGTTTAAACAAATGTTGTGGTGTCGCCCATTTACTGGGTAACAACCTTTTACACCCATGCAATGCTTTGAAATCCAATGTTTTGAAATCTAATGTTCTAAAATCTAATGTCAAACCATATTAGTTATAACTAACGGTCACTGTAATAGTATCTGAGTAGTTACCCGCCATATCTAAACCAGTCGACAAAGGCGTGATCTTCAGCGCGTGTGATTTTGAAGTACCTGTTTTATCAGTCCCTGCTTCTGTTGCTGATGCGGTGTATTCACTGCTCAAATCAACGTCGTTGGCAAAACTACCAACATCTAAGGTGTAGGCGATTTTATTTGCGCCATCGACCAAAAAGCCGCTGTTTAATGATGCGTATTTGGTGGTGGCATTGCTGCCCGTATTACACCAAACCTGCAATGAACCGATGTCTTGGCTGGTGTTGGTTTCGTCAATAATCAATGTCGAAGCATTGGCGCTGCTGTCACTTTTAACTTTACACATCGACTCGATGGTACCGCCAATAATGAACACTGCACTGTTAGTATCTGAAACGGTAATTGCTGCTGTCGCTGACAAAGAGGCTACTGCTGAGGCTATAAGTAGTGTGGTAGGTAATAGTTTCATGTGTGTCTCTCTTATTTATCTAATAGGCGGTAGTAGTTGCCGCTTTTTCGTATTTAACAGGTATAAAGCAGTTATAGTGCCAACTCTGTAAAAACAGATAAAATTAGGAGAGGTGTTATTTAAACTTAAACATAAACCATTGATTTAATGAGGATATATAGTCAAAGATAAATTATCTTGATAGCGCCCTGCGGGCATTAATTCGGCGTTTCCGAGGGTAAAAGAGAAGCCAAACCAAGTATTTTTGACGCTAGCGGCAAAGTCATAACTGCGGCTCAATTGGTCAGTAGACGGTATTTTGACATTATCAAAGCTGATGGAGTAATCAATAATTGCATCAAGATTGGTTTCGTGGCGCAGACCATTGAATTCAGAATCGAGCACTATATCATAGGCGCTATTGCTCAGTACTTGAATACCCCAGTCGAAGCGAGCATTGGTGGTCAACTCGCCCAATTCGATTTGGTATTCACCGTTATTGCCCGACACTTTACTCTGACTATTGCTGTCGAGCGATAAAGAGATTTTGGGTGATGAGTAATATTCTACCGTCAAAAATTCTTCTTCTACTACATCACCAAAACTGACAATAGATATTTTAAGTTTGCTAGTGTAATCACCTGCGGGAAACAAACTGTAGTGCGTTAATTGCAACCACATATTGGTGGTTCGATCATTAAGGTCGATTTTAAAGATGCCATTTTTAGCTTTGATTTTTTTAAACTGTGCATTTTTGAGTTTAGCGGTCTTAGTAATATTGGGCCCTTTGAATTTGATGTTGTTGGTATCGACAGCTTCTATCCAAATCTCATCGGCACAATTGTATAGGTTATTAGGTACCTGAATTTTTAGCGGTATAAACGCTTTCACGTTATTTTTGTATTGCTCATACATATCGGCCACATCTGAGGTGACAATCAAATTTCCTTTACATTTACCCATGGCTTGCACTGATTGGGCAAATATCAAAGCAGTTAGAATAACAACGGTAGCAACTGTCTTGGTGTTCATCAGGGTTAATCTCCTTTGGTTGAGCTTGTTGTTAAAGCGGTGCTGCGTAAAGTAATGGTGCCAACGTCAACAAACCGTTGTTCAGACTCAGCAATGAGAAATTCACCTTCAACGCCTTCCATCTGCACGGTATATTGTCCAGCACCAACACCTTCTAAAACAAAGCGTCCAGCCCTGTTGGTAAAAAATGCTTTGCGCTGGCCTTTATCAGCGCCATTGCCGTGCGCTAATCGTATTACCATACCACGCTTTAAAGACATCGGCTCACCCTTATCGTTGGTCAGAACGCCCAGCACTGTATAAGACAAGTTGGATCCCACCTCAAAATAGTGACCCGTATTGGCGCCCCCAGCAACGCGATAAGTGCCCGGTCCCCAGTCATAACCAAACGGAGCGTCTGGCACGTCAACGGCAAATTGGGCAATGCTGTAGCCGCTGCCAAGATTGATAAGCGCAGCAAAGTTGTTACCCGATTTGCTTTGCGCAAGACCTTTACGGTTGACGTTAATAAAAACATCGACGTCATCAAGCGATTTGTGCTTTTCTATCAGTGCAAACGGCGCGGTGATATTTGAACCTATGCC
Source organism: uncultured Alteromonadaceae bacterium (assembly GCA_938085045.1). Lineage (GTDB taxonomy): Bacteria > Pseudomonadota > Gammaproteobacteria > Enterobacterales > Alteromonadaceae > JABSOG01. The sequence goes on along the minus strand of CALKGI010000287.1, from coordinate 5,728 downwards.
CACCTTGCCATCAGCAAAACCTAGGCTGGTCGACAAATTAATACTGGCATTACTACGTGCCTGTTGGGTATCTCTGTTGGTGTTATCAGCGTCAAAATCGGCTCTAAAAAATTGAGAAGTATAACTGCCCCTAACTTGCTCGCGACGATGGTCGGCCCCACGCTCAGCCAATAGCTGATAACCATAATCTCCTAGATAATTACTGTTAACTCTATTGTGGCTAGCACCAACAATTTGGGTGCGACTATTATAACGAAGCCGCTGCCGACTATTGTTTTGGCGGTCGTACAGGCTCCAACTGAGGTTAAGAAAATACCGCTGTTGGTCAGTATTAACCACATCATTGGTGGTCCCATAACTGTATCCGGCACTGATATTCAGGCCCTGCCCTCGCCAGTTGGCTTGTGCGGTAAATTCATTGGTTTGTTGGTTGGCGGCATTAAGCAACACACTGCCAGAGGTATTAAAGTCGATGTTGTCGTTGAAATAAAAACTGTAATCGAAGTAGAGCCTTTGGGTTGTGGTGGTATTACGACCTTCTACCCAAGGTGAGGCCGTAAAACCATGTTTTTTCTCGTAACCCAAACGTAGGTTCGGCGAACCAGAGCCCGATTGACCCAATACACTGTGCTCGGTGTCGATATTAAACGCCTGACCCGAATTCCCTTGACCGCCACTGGCAGAAAAACGAAAAGCTAAGTTGCCCCACGATTTGCCCATTGTTGCCGCAAGCCCAGCAACAGCGCCTCGCGATTGTGCAACACCATTAGCGCCAAGAGTTAGTACGTCACTCACACCATATTCATAAGCACCAGAGAGTAACCAATTGGCGTCATAATGATATACGTTACCGACAACCGATGAAGGCAGTCCAAATGCCACTGTGTAATCGCTCAGCCCTTGCGCCAACAACTGGGCGTTATAATGGGTGGTAAACTTAAATTGGTCTGTTTTGCCATCGGCATAAGTGGCAACAATTGAGATATTATTGCTGCCAGAGGTGAGCGGTAAATCATTTACATCGTACCGGCCCGGTCGTAATCGAACGCGCGAGATCATAAAATCGTTAACGAATATCTCAAGCGAGGCAGGACGTTCTAACATAAAGACTTGTGAGTTACCCGGCGTAAGGTTTCGTTGAGGTTGGAGTTGATCGTAGGCTTTACTGACGCTAATACCACCCAATTGATAACTCGACAAATGTCCGGTGACCCGGCTTTGTGTATCACCAAAGGTAAATCGCAGCGGTTTTGTGGGGTCGTCGTAAAACAAGCTCAAATCGCCACGATAAGCCTGACTACTGGTTGTGTCATGGTGATCCCAAAACACTGAACCGTTAAAATTCAACCCTTCACCGCCACCAACATTGCCTGCAAACAACCATTCAAATTGGCTGTCGTAGCTGTCGTTGTTATTGCTGCGTTGGTGTTTTAAATTGAAATTATTGAGCAATGACCAATAGGCGGCATTTTCGGGCAATACCACATGTTTTTTCTGAGCGTAGGTTAAAGAATCAGTCGCCATGGCGCTTTCATCAAGTTTGAGCGCAATCAACATATCTTGAGCGCTCAATGTTAAATGAATGCCCCGAGCTTTGAATTGCTCAACAGTGATGGGGTTATCGCCTTGTTCGGTTAACCAGGCATTGACCGAATCGCTGAGTTGTTTATTAAGGTTTTGTTTGAAGACTGACGCCGTGATTGACGTCAGAGTAAATCCGTCTAACGCGGCCGGCATTTGAGCGACTTCGCGGTTATCAAGCCTAAAGGGAAAGTCCATTTCAAAGGTGTCGGCGTAAGTGGGCAGAATAACAATGGCCGGCAAAGCAGTTAATAGTATGCCTGCTACCAATAAAAGATTTGCCAAGACACGCGAAAAACGTGCCTTACTTTCCTTGAACATCACCTACAGCATCACCTTCCAAAAGATTAACCATTTGGGCGCTTGGCGTCACTTTACCTTCTAACAAACCAGCCAAGTCGAGTACAACTTCGTGGCCCGGCATAATAAAACGTCCTGAGGTGATGGTTTGAAAGATAGTCCAATTAAACACCTTTTCACTTTTATTAAAGTGATAATCAAAATGTGACAAATCCAACACTCGCTTGCCCTGATTGCCAATGGTGAGTTTGCAATCGGTTATGTCATCACATTTAAGGCGACTTTGTTGCTTTGGCGTCACGCCCTTGGGGCTGACAAAAACCAAAGTCGCAAAATTGAACATCATTTTTACCCCAGATTGTTCTTTGTCATCACCCAGTGGTAATTGTTTGAACACAATGCGATAAGAATCAGTTTGTGGCATATCGGGTTTGCCTAAGTATTTGGCGCGAAAAACCTGATAGCCATTGGCGGGCACTTCAATTTGCGGCGGCAAAACAATAAAATCTTTCTCGGCTGGCACCAATACTTCTTTATTGTTCTCATCAAAGGTGCGCCGGTAAACCTCCACTTCAACTGGTAAAGCAGTTGTACCTGGATTTTGCAACCGGTAGGTTACCAGTGATTTTTTACCCTGTGACGACAATTCAACAATCATCGGCTGCACTTGATACGCCATAGCCGGCAACGACAGACAACACAGTATTAACAGTAATTTACGGATACTTTTATTCATCAAAACTTTAACTCACCGCGCAATTTAGACCAGTGGGCAGAATAAACGGACTTAGGGTTTTAAGCAAGGATATCGACATAATCGAGCGGCTTTTGGTGTGCAAGTCGTGCTCAAGAAAAAATATTTTTCATTGTGTTTTCCCTAAAACATCTAACTTTTAGCCAAATGAAACGTTACAGTTGAACATAAAACAAACGACAAACTGCTGTAACCTATAATTATTGGTAAAAATCAGCAGCTAAGAAAGTATGGTAATCGCCTGTTTTTAAGCACCTTCTATGGTTACCGGCGCTAATATCATCGATGTAACGTACAGTTAAGTCGATTGGCCTACCCCGTTGTAAAATCAATGAACGCACTGATTTGAGTCGTCTTACGTGACATTAAGCTATTTGCTTTGGTTACATTTACATTTGTTTATGCGCCTTTTAGACTATTTTTCAAACAAAAATTAGAAAATAAAAAAGGCTTAATGAGAATGAGCACCACCGATAAACAAGTAGTATCAACCATATTAGAAGTCATCTTTAGGCGACGAAAGTTTGTTGAGGCGCAATCAAACACGTTACAAAAAGGTCAACCACAAACAGTACCTTTTGCTAAGTTACCTGAACTTCAAACTCGTCAACATATGAACAAGATAGAACGCATGGTTAGCAAGGGCCAAGCCATTCATATGATTTTACCGGCATACCCCGGTAAATCTCCCAACCGTGACAAAACCCTGAGCAAACTACCTGATTTGTCAGAAAAACACTCGATTGATAACCTCGGCGAACTGTGCCGTGAAATCAGCGAAATCTATCCCCCGGGCGCCAAAATCTGCATTTGTTCTGACGGTTATGTTTTTTCTGACTTGGTGCGCATACCCGACTCAGATGTTCATGCCTATACCGAGGCAATTAAAGACTACTATCAGCAAAACTATCCAACGCATTTCGAGTTTTTCGACATAAAAGACGCGGTGCCACAACTCAATTGTTTAGATGCCATGCGTGAAGAGCTGATGGTGCGCCATGGTGAATCGTTGGTCACGCTAACCGATAAAGCTCGCGCTGAAAAAGAAACTAAATCAATGTATCAGGGGATCACCCGTTTTTTGTTTGAAGACTTTTGCGGTTTAACTGAGTTTGCCGAGCACTCAAAAACCCAAATTCAAAAAACAGCCAAGCGTTTGTCGCTTAGGGTAATACAACGAAGCAACGCTTGGAGTGATTTGCTAGAAGTGATTTATCCCGATTCACTGCGACTGTCGATTCATCCACAGTTTGACGAATCGGCAAAAATTGGCATTCATATGGCACAAACCGATGATTGTTGGCGTACGCCGTGGCATTCTGTGGCAGTCAAACAAGACCAGCAAATTCGTTTACATAAACGCAGTTTTATTGACGAAAACAAGCATAGGCTAATCTTCAGTGACGGTGTGCCTTGTCATTATCAACAAGTGTCATACACCCAAGAGGTAGCCGCTCATGCTTGATTGTATTATTTTCGACCTCGACGGTACTTTGGTAGACACGCTGGGCGATATAAGTGATGCCATGAACAGAACACTGGCCTATTTTGGTTTTGAAACCAAAAGCCAAGACAATTACATGCAATTGATTGGTGGCGGCTCACGCAATATGGTCGATTCTTTAGTGCCAGCAGATATTGCCGCGCAGGTATACGACCATTTTTTGGCGCAGTACGAATACCACATGACCGACCGAACGTGTGCTTACCCAGATGTAGCGGCTACCTTGCGCCAACTTCAACAAGACGGCATAAAATTGGCGGTTGTGACCAACAAATATTATCACCAAGCGGTAGAGATAATCGAAGCGCTGTTTGGCGACATTCAATTTGATGCCATTCAAGGCTATGTGCCCGGTGCCTTTAGAAAACCGCATCCGCAAACCACCTTTGCAGTATTAGACCAGTTAGATGTAAGCCCAAGTAATGCGCTTTTTGTCGGCGACACACCTACCGACATGAAAACCGCCGCTGCTGCGGGTATCGATTCGGTTTTTGTCACTTGGGGTTACGGTGAATTGACTGACGCTGATAATTGCCAGCCGATGAAGTGTATTGACCATATCAGCGGTTTAACCGAAGTCATTCAATCGCCCGAATACTTTGGGCGACAAATCGCTTTGTTGGGCAGCACGTTTGATAAAGCTTTTGCCAATCTTGCCCATCAAGCGGCCATTTAATCCAGTTCAACGCCGAGACAATCCATAGCGGTTGTTTCTGCGTCATCATTTTTTCAAAACCTTAACAATTTAGGTATTTCAATGACTTTACAACAACCACATAGTCCAAGTTGCGTCTCAAATTCGAGTCTAAATGGGCAAACAGGTGAGCAAATAAACGAGCAAATAGTTTCCCTCATTCAACAATACCTAGTGCCGCACCAAACAAGTCAATTTGCTGAAAAAGGCCGTGCATTTTTACTTGAACAAGTCACCTATTTCACTGCCAAACATCAACCGCTGGAACTGATATTGCCGGGGTTTCCGTGCAAGTCGCCTAATGATGTCGACAAAAGTTTTTCGAATATGCCCGACTACGGTGAAGTGATTGCTATAGAACGGCTCGACAAACTGTGTTTTGACCTCAATGCAATTTATCAACCGGGCAGCAAACTCACCATTTTGAGCGATGGCACCACTTTTGCCGATGTCGTACAGGTGAGCGACCAAACCAAGCAGAATTACAAACTGGCTTTGCGAGACATTACCGTCACCGAAAATATAGTGTGGGCTGACCTGTCTAACATACTGCCTGAGGTTGGTGAAAATGAACCAGACGAGAAACTAAGAAAAGCATTGCTCAAAAGTGTTGCCAAAGGTGCGCGTTCGTTTGAGAAGTTTGTCGATAAAGTGAAAAAAGACCCCTTGCTGTCAAAGGCACACGACAAAATGTGCAGCTATTTGTATCACGATATCAATTTAGAACGTTTCTCCGAGCAGTGTCGTGATGGTTATTTAGCGTCAATCAGCGATAAAGCTTATCAAATGATGTATCGAGGCAAAGCCCTTAACCAAGGCATTCAAAACACTTTTGCCCACCATATTCGCCTGTCGGTTCACTCGTATGACAATGCAGGCCCCAAGTTTACTGTGT
>CALKGI010000286.1 GCA_938085045.1 uncultured Alteromonadaceae bacterium | reverse complement strand
TGCGTCACTAAGCCCACTGCAACCTGCGGCGTTACAGGCTTTATATCGGTAGTACTGATAGCCCGTGTTGTAATGAATAAAACTGGCCGATGTGCCGCTGCCACTGTACTTAAGTGCGTAATTCGAATTGGTTGAACTCTCGAACAACTGGTAATAAGTCGCGCCGCTCACGCTAGCAAATGGAATTGAATAGGTGATGCCATAAGGTTTGTAACTGCTACCACCGTTGCCGGGGTAATTAGGGCTTGAGGGTAATACTGGTACCCCAACTAACGATTGGGTGGTGCTCGCTTTTTTCTTACCCGGTGCATAACTGTGGTGAGGCCTGTTTGAATCAAATTCACCCGGCGTAAACACGCCATTTTCATCAATCATGCCGCCAGAATTGTTAAACCTAACCAGTTCTACCGCTTTGTCATCATCAATATTGCCAGCACCAATGCTGTAGTCGTCACCATGCCAGTCAACACCGGTGATTTTGGCATCGATTTTATGGCTGTTTTTATGGGTTAAAAAGCCGTTTTCGTCAGCATAGGTAATGGTATGTTGTTGATTTTGTTGCTTGGCGTGGGCAAAAATGTCGTCGCGACCATCGCCGTTAAAATCTCTTACCAACCAGTTTTCACTGCGCTTGCTGCCCCATTTGGCATTACCGTTGATGGTTTGAACGACACTTAACTGCCCACCAACATCAGCGTGCATCACGTAGTGCTTTTTGTCAGACACAACCACAACATCTTCACGACCATCACCATTGAAATCACCGCTTAATAACTCAATCTCAGCCGCATTGCCCAACCAAGTCAATGAATCAACACTGTATTGATGCACCGCTGTGCTGTGCAAACCATCCACATTACCAAAATAAGTTGCTGCTATTTGCTCAGCGGGGTAAACAACAAACAAGTCGGCAAAACCATCGCCGTTCACATCCCCCAATGTGACTTTGGCGTTGGCCAGTTCAATGGGCACCACGCTTTGGGTGATGTCATCGAGTACTAATAAGCTGTTGGTATCAGGGGATTTGGCTTGTAGAAATAGGTCTATTTTTTCATTGCCGTTTACGTCGGCAAAATATGGATTATGGGTTGCGGTAGACCAGTCTGTTAGTTGCTCAGACAGGGCGTTTGAGGTGCATAATCCAAGCGCTATAAGCAATGTTGTGTGTTTCATTATTATTCTATTATCTGCTGTTTCGGGTAAAATCGGCAGGATACTAATCCGATACATAGATAGTGTCAATGTTTTTATTTAAAGGAGGGAAATTGCCGCAAGTGGGCAACTTAAAGTTGTGTGCGCGGGCTATTTTTCGTTTCAAACTGAGTTAAATGACCTGAACCCGACAAAGCATAGAGGCGAACAATATCGATGGCGTTGCAAAACACTTTACACGCTAGTGTTTAATCTCTTGCAAAATAGGACAAACCAGTGTTAAATGTTGCCTTCTTGTTAATGGTACCGGTAATATTTGATAAAACACAAGCGATAACCCTTGAGTGTGCAGTCTATTTTTCTAATTTTGTAGCTGTTTTTCGTTGAAAAGATACACAAAATAGCGTTTAATGTTTCGCCGATGTTAACAGCGTTCCGCTTGTTCTCACATTGTGGTCAAATGAGCGACCACACTTATCTCTAATGGACTAAATCGTATATTCTGGAACAATACTATGACTAAATTTATAAAGGCCGCTTTGTCGAGCCTGATTTTTATGTGCGCATTTTCTGCTACGGCGGGTGAAGCACTCGATACTATTAATGCGCAAGTAGCGCAACAAGCCGAAGCAATTGATCAAAAATTTGGGGTGTTGCTGACAACCCAAGAGCGAGAAAATTTGAAGGTGGCGTTGATTGTTAAAAAGGTGGTTGCAGAAACGCCCATTGATGCAACCGTTGACGTTGCGACTAAAACCAATAAGGCGGTAGAAACTTATGAGATCACCGACCCAACACAGCAGCGAACTTTGTTGATTGAGTTAGATGCTGCAATGGCTGCTGGCGGCGGCGGCGGCAAACAACCGCCACCACCGCCACCACCGTCTTGATATGAGTAATAAGCGCAATGTATGACTTACTGACAAATATTGAATATATTCTTTGGTTTATTGATGGGGTGACCCTGTACTTACTATATCGCGTAGCGAAGCAATTAGGTGGCCCTAACTCCAGTTTGTTGACTATGGCTATTGTGCAAACGCTAGCTGCGTTGATGTTAGGGTATACTGCCATGTTAGAGCGACATATCGAAGCTAACCCGGGTTACAGTGCAACAGTTGATTTCTTTTGGTACATGGGGTTTACTGGATTTTTCATTATCGGTATCCGCGCGTTACGCACAATGCACGAGTTGAGCAGCACAAAGATAGGCTCCTTGGCACGTTACATCAGTGTTTATTATGTGTTAGCTGGTTGTCTCCAAGTTTTCACCTATGCTGAGCGACACTTTTTTAGCAGCAATATAATTATGGGGCGTATTTATGAAATTGGCGTTCCAACATTGAACGTTGCAGCCACCATTGTATGTTTGGCTTTTGCATTATTTGCTTTATATGTTGCATTTTTCCGTAAAGTTAAAGAGCAAGGGTTGAGATGGGTTATCTAACTACAGCAGTAGCAATTAGTACAGCAACAAGTGATAACGTAAGTTTGACCGCATTGGATACGGACAACCAGTTGTATGACTTGCTGACAAATATTGAATACAGCCTTTGGTTTATAGATGGGTTAACACTCTACTTGCTTTACCGTGTCGCAAAGCAATTGAGGGGGCGTAACTCAAGCTTACTGACCATGGCGATCGTGCAAACGCTTGCTGGATTAATGATAGGTTATACCGCTACGATGGAACGATATATCGAAGCTAATCCGGGCTTTAATGCAACAGTTGATTTCTTTTGGTATATGGGATTCACCGCTTTTTTTATTGTTGGCATTAGAGCGTTACGCACAATGCACGAGTTGACAGGTACTAAGATAGGCTCTTTGGCACGATATATAAGTGTTTATTACGTTTTGGCCGGTTGTCTACAAGTAATCACCTATGCTGATAGGCATTTAAATGGCAGCAATGAAGTGATGGGGCGCATTTATGAAACTGGTGTGCCTACGTTGAATGTTGCAGCTACTATTGTTTGTTTTGTTTTTGCACTGTTTGCTTTGTATGTTGCATTTTATCGTAAAAATAAATTAGAGGGCTTGAGATGGGTTATTTAGCTTCATTCATCATGTTTGTGTTTTTCGGGTTGTTGCTTGTCGAATTCTTTCTTTTCAAACGTTCACCAGCCCAGCAATACAAGCCAGAAACAAGCACACCAATAACACCCGAGGCCATCACAAAGATGACCGGGTTATATTGGAAACGTCGATGGGAAGAGGAACCAGACGAAACGAGGGATGATCTTTTTCTTTACTGCGTTGATGCACAGGCACAAAGTAGAGCGTTGTTGGTTTACCCTAAAGAAATAGTGCACAAGGAACAACCACCAGAAGTAGTCGCCGACGTTTTGCCTGAAAATGTAATACCATGGCCACCGAAAACACCAGACTAAACCGCGCTGCTTACGTTGCTTTTAAGGCTTATTCTTTGTCTGTGTGTTGCGAAAGATGGCCATAATGCCGTTGAGCAATGAGCTACCCGCTTGATCGTTGTTTTTAACTATCTCCATGTTTTGTGCCGTTGCAATAAATTCGGTTAAGTCTGTTTCAAAATCCCTTTCCATTTTTTCTTCATTTTGTTGCGTAGGCGCTGCGGGTTCTTTACCTGTGATCAACCAATCTAATGAACGCCCAGTGGCTTGGTGGCAGTTATAAACCGTTTCCCATGGGATGGTTCCTTTTTGACTCCAGTTACTGACGGTATTGGGATGAAGGCCCAAGCTTAAAGAAAGTGTTTTTCGATCTTTGAGTTGCAATGCTATGACAAGGCGGCGCACCATATCTCTAATCCATTGCTGGCGCTGCTCATTACTCATGGCTTCTATGTAATCATGATAGGCGGTGGGATCTTTACTGGCCAAGAGGAGTCCTGTGCTGTGGTGAGTTTTGTTGTGATTCAGGTAGTTATACTCGATCTGGCGTAAAAACTAAAGTCACTTTGCAAAGTAACATCATGGGTTTTGTGGTCTTGGCTACTCAATCGTCACAAAAGCTTTATTCAGCTCAGTCATTAGTCCTTTTAATACCCACTCAAAGCCGTTTTTATCTAATTGCTTAATCATTTCTATACTCTCACACGATTCTAAAACCTTGCGGGCACCGGCTTTAAATGCCTTTGTTTGTTGTTGCGATATTGCTGCGTTTGGTTCGCTGTTACCGTCCCAAAGCCAATCTAAAGAATGGCCAGTTTCTTGATGACAAGTAAGAATTGCTTTCCACGGCAATGTTCTGTTTTGGACCCAGTTATTGACAGTGTTGTCATGCAACCCTAAATATTTGGCCAGTGCTTGTTGTTCTTTTAAACCCCATGCCTTCATTAGCCTTTTAACGATGTCTTTAACCCATTTGTGACGCACTTCGTCTGTCATGGCTGCTAGCTTGGCTTGCATGCGCGATTCTCTTTTTGACACCGGCTGGCTCTTGTTAATCAATAGAATAGTTGGGTTAACACTTATACCGCATTGGTTATCAGAACTAAAGTAAAAGCTTTAACAATACGGCTATTGGGTTTATTTATATTTGTTCTCACATAATAAAGATAATTAAATTGGTTATCTATTTGGTTGTTATATTACTTTTTAAAGTATTTCCTCTCAATATAGTAACAAAATACTCAATACAGCTTACTTGGTAAGGGTTTTATTAAGTCGGTATAAATATCAATGGCTTAGTTGTTTTTTTGTGTAACTAAAATCAACCGTTTTAATTATTATCTATACGATAAAAGCAACAAAATAACCGTTTTGGTTATTTTTGTTTTGACAACGTTTGTAAGAACGGGCAATAATGCACCCCATCGAAACGGTTATTTACCTAAACAGTAAGTTTGTCGTGGCTGATTGGTGCGGTGATGAATACACCGCACCAAATTCTCTTGCATTCTTTTGCCGCCTCGATGACTTGCTATCAGGCGGTGTTTTTTTAAAAGAATCTCAAAAATATACCTTTACAGAAACATACTGCGACGATAGGGCGATAAACATAACGAACCTAAAAAGGGGCAGTATGCTATTAGTAGATAAACGGTTGTGCCACGGGCCAGTAGTCATGGGCTGGTTGGGCGTTGACAACCATAATAATACGGGCGCTGTTTTTTTATGATGACAACCGAAGTATTGGCCAATGTACGGGTCATGCGCTTGCGAATTATTGAGCTACAACAGCGATTGTTTGATGGTGATGACATTGACCCATTTGAACAAGCCAAGCACGACGAAATTAACAGCCTGCGAATTGCACTGGTCAACTTGCTGCCACGCAAAGCGCAAGAAGACCGCGCTTTAGTGGCCTTGCTCCAAAAGCCACACAACGGCCTGTGGTTTGACGTTGAACGCGCTGCTGTCACGCTAGATGTCATTGAGGGTTGGCTCGATGAGATGACAGGCGCCGCAACACCTGAATTAAAACAACTCGCAGAGTTGAAAGTGCTGTTTTATTTTGGCTCACATGAGGCGTTGCTTATAGCGTGGCAATTGTATTGTAAAACACACGATGCAAGGCAACTAACGACAACAAAGCGACAACCAGCAGCGATAGGCGCCAAGCCATACATCAAAATGGGTGCCGCAATAGCGATTGTTGCACTGGCTAGTTTTGTTTTTGGGGTCAGTGTGGACTGTAGTGGTCTGTGTAAAAGCGTTGCTGGTTTAACAGCTGCGCCAGCAGTGCAAGGCAACAATGCCACTACAACAGGTTTTGCGCCCCACAATGAATGATGGGCTAACTAGTTTCCATCCAGAAACGTTAACTTTGCGCAAGCGCTGCGGCAAACGAGTCAAGATGAAAAACGCTAACTTATTGAAAATAAGCCTTACGACTACGCTGCATAGTCCCCGTCCTGCCATTTTGGCAGATAGAAACTGCGTTTCTGGACGGCAACTAGCTCGTTTTGAAAAATCAACCAATAATAAAGAACTAAGGGAGGCTGTATGTCAGCATCTAATAAAGCATTACATGACCAAATAACAAAGCACTTGCGCACATTTCGCGAGGCCAAATTTAAAAGCCGAGCAGCTTTTTCAAGAGCATCAGCTATCACCTCGGCTGTAATAGGCAATTACGAGCAGCACAACAGAAGGCTTGAGGTCGGTGAATATTTATATCTGTGCTTTATGTTTCAAATTGATCCCATCAAATTGTTGGTCGCTTTGATTGACGGGCAAACGGTTACGCTAGACGAGTTGGCACTGCCAAAAGCCGCAGCACAACAAAAGAAACAGGTTGGTATTGTCGCCGAGCAACAAGTTGGCTTTGAAGACATATCTCAAACAATGCGGTCGCTGTTAGCCACGTATGCAAAAGAATGCCGCAACGCTGCCAATCTCACCATGCGAAAGGCCGCCACACAGTTGGGTATATCACATACCCACATCGGTAAAATTGAAGTCGCTGGTAGATGCACCGATATTGGTGAGTTGGTCTGTTTGTTTGTGACCTATGACATTGTGCCTGCCGATGGGCTTACCACCTTGATTAAACGATTTAACATGCAGCAAGCGGCTTAAACGGCAATGACATTAACTGTCTCTAATATGGCCGTTATTCGCGACATTGCCAAAAGCATTAATGCCTTGGTAGATGAGCGTGCCGTACTTGTCTACGCCAAGTCAATAACAAGAACACAGTGCGTGCGGTTTGGCAGCCAAATAGATGCGCAGTACAAACACCTGTTTGCACTATTGCCTTTAGGTGCTGAAAATGATCAAGCGTTATTAGACCAAATACTGGCAGCCGATGATGTATTTTGGACTGAAATCAATCGTGATGAAATCACCGGCGATGATGTCGACCAATGGTGCGATGACTATTTGCATGGCGAAGGTACGCAAAAAGGTATTGCACATTGGCGCCTGCTATTTTTTTTTGGTGGGCCGAGTGCTTTCAACCTCTACTTAGCCAAATATGTCGCGCTGATGGCGATGAAAAATACTAAGCAAAGTGTGAACAAGGCATTTTTGAAAGTTATACCACAAACGCAGCAGTGAATTGTAAGAACTACCTTTGCCGCCTTGTTTTACTGAATAGACTTGGCGGCCTTTTTTAACCGAACCTAAGCCATTTAAATGGTAAGAATGGGATTGAACTATGAGTGACTTCGCGAAAACTACAGCGCAAACGCACAAAGCAATTGCAAGCCAATTGAGACTTTATCGCTTAGGGCGAGGCCTGACCCAAAACCAACTGACAGAACAAGTGGGGGCATCTAAGTCATTCATCGGCAAGTGTGAGCAGCAGGAGCGCCGCATTATCGTTGGCGAGTTTTTTCGCACCTGCACAGCACTTAAGGTTAACCCCATTGAGTTTATCAAGCGTATTGTAGCGGGTGAGGCTACACCTCTGTGTGATGTCAGTTTGACTGATAAGCAAGTCACGTTACGGCTTAACGAAGCCAATCTAAAACAAGACTTTAAGGCGAATACCGACAGTATTGGCGAACGCACTGGCACGTACTTAAAAGCAGTTCGCAAGGCGCAAGGCCTCACTATGGTTAAGGTTGCCAAAAAGATAGCCACCGTATATTCATTCGTCGGCAAAATAGAAGGCTATGAAAGGCGCTTAGATATCGCGGAGCTCGTTCACTACTGTATAGCAATGGATAAGGATGCATCAGTCGTGCTTGGCGATGTGCTTGAATTAGTCAATACAAATGCAATCACAAAAACGTAACGATTGCGATGAATGTGAATACTGCTGCGCTCACGCAGCATAAGCATAAGCCAGATGGGGGTGAGCAATAGTGTCGGTGCAATTAATGTCTGTCACCCAGCTGGCGGCTTATTTGCAGGTGACAAAGAGAACCGTGCAACGTAATGCCATCAGCAAAAACTGGCCTTTCACCGAGCACTTAGGGCGCGGTGGCAACACTCGCCTGTATTCATTTTCCACTTTACCTAATGCAATTAAAGCAAAAATAATTGCGGGCATTATTGGTGGTCAAGAAAAACTAGCCGAACAAAATATTTCTAATTGCAGCCAGCACACTAAGGGGGGCACAGTCACAAGCATTGTTTTAACCAAGCCTTTAGACCCGCAGTGCATCAATAAAACCTACGTTGTAGATTTGATCATCGCGCCAGATGTGGTTGCTGTAGCCAATGAACATGCTATAGCGGTTAAAAGGTAATTATTGTCATGGTCACTTCTACTATATTGGCTGCGCAGCCATATATGCTCTCAGATGAAGAACGCTTGGCTTTGGTCGACATTGTCCGTTATGGCGATATAAATAGAGTGAGCGTTGGTTTTAGAAATAAACTATTGATTGCTTTTGCCGAAGCGCTTGTTTTAGCTTTGTATGGAGAGGGTCAACGCCCATCACCCGGTGATTTAGAAGAGGAAGAGATGCCAGAATTGTCACCGAGTCAGTGTGACGTACTTGTGCAATTTTGTAAGCTCCTACCGCTGCCTACCTCTACCGACAGTAACACTTAATCACCAGTGTAAATAAGCTGCAAATCGAGTGAGCTGCCGTACTGCATAGAATAATTACTGTAGAGATAGTCACTATAAAATAGAGAATTCGGCCATCAATGCCAGCTGTAAATTAAACTTATTGAAATAGGAAAAAAGTAAGACGATGAACAAAACAAGTGAAAAGGTCATCAAAGCGTGTGAGGCTGATGCCAGCCTACAGGGCCAGCTTTTTGATGCTTTTGCCATGTTATTGCAGCAGCCCCCCAATAAAAGTGATGGCAGTGACTTGGCGGCGGCGCAACTAAACTTTGTGACAGAAATGACGGTGTTCACTGCTGTACCGCCGACAATTTTAAAAGATAAAATGGTCGGGCCTGATTATTTGGCTGCAATGATTGCAGTTATGCACGAAGTTGTAAGAGAGTTGAAAATAGACGTTGGCTTTTTGTTGATTAAAGTCAATTAGCAGCAACGTCAGTTTTATTACATCAATCCAAAGCAAGCGCCTTTGCTGTCTTGAAAGACCCACCCTCTTTTAGAAAAGAGAGGCGAAAAGCAGTATTCGGCCAAATTTAAACCTCAATGAGACAGATTTGTTGCATAACAAAGGGAAAGTAGATGTCGACAAAGCTTCACTCGGCTGTGCCGTATTTTGCAGTGATTACCATTAGTTGTTACACTTGCCGCGTCAAAATTTAATCGAAACCCGGTGGTGATATATGAATGAACAAGAACTTGAAGTGGTGGGCCGGTATTTTGAAAAAGAGATGGTCGATTGGGGTTTAAATTACTTTTCCAAGCAACCCAATGATATAACACTGCAAGATTTATTGGCTTCGCCTGATGAGGCGCTGCATTTTAGTAAAAAAGTCTATGAGTTTTCGGATTTCTTTGCGGCGAATTATGAGTCAGAACAGTTGCGGGCAAACCCCCTTTTTAATTTTTACAAAAAAATACGCAAACGTAATAACTTTGTAGATCACATGCAAATGTTGACCGCAATTCGCGGCACTAAGCCTATGGAAAAAGCATTCAAAATATACACCTTGAAAGCTTATCGCCGGGTCAAGGCAGCACAAAGCAAAGGTAAATTAGCCTATGCTGCGTGGCTAACCGCAAAAGGCCCAAATGAATGGATAAGCCCACTTACCCCCTATTATTTTGTCAGAGCTTACCTTTGGCTAAGATGGTTTCACTCGCTTACGAGTGACAAAAACAAGTTGGCAGGGTAGAGCAAATGCGAATCGAGAATATAATCTGACTAATAGTGGCCACTATGCTCACTTGAGCTTTATTTGCAATGAGTGGTCAACACACCAATACCATTAAGAAGCGCATAATCGAATTCATTTAATCCCAGAATAGAAATAGAAAGGTAAATCAAAGTGACTCTTTTAGTTGGAATGTATCACAAAGACAGGGTTTATATTGCAGCTGACAGAGCGTTAACATTTATTGGGAATGATGGGCATCGTAGGCGCCATAGTACAGCACCGAAGATAATAAATTATGGTGAAGGGGTTGTCGCCGGCACAGGGCGGTTGGAATTGTATGAACATGGCTTTAATTTGGCGAAGACAAGCAAATTAAGTAAAGGTAGGGATATTTCTCATTGTCTGGCAAATAGTCTTGCAGAATTTTCGAATTCAAAGATATGTGCGCCGGATGATTTGGTCAAAACCGGTTGGTATTTTAGCGCCCCAGCAGCCCACTTTATAGCCAATGGGCAAGGTGTCGTTTTCGGTTTATACAGTAAAAGGCTTAACGAAACCCCGCTTAGATATACAACAGTGCCAACTTTTGAATTAACCGGTATGTCGCTAGCGTCTGATGAAAAACGAGTCGAATTACACCGCAAATACAAGAAGCTTATTTTGGCTGAAAGGTTTGATAGTAATATTAAGACTCATATAAAAGCCCTGTTTGCTGAAGCCTCAACAATGACCGATGATGTAACGAAAGAGTGTGACATTATGGTTCATTGTCCAAAGCATGGGGTTTATCTATTATAATGAACTGCTGTGCTAAACCATTCAACATTTCTAGACCCACCTGAAAATACCTGTTTTTGCAATAAATTTAGACAGAGCCCTCCCTTTGTCGCTAAACGCCGCAAACATCTAATAAAGGCCTTAACTTATGGCAAGAACGCCTACTGACAACGAATATGCTAATTACGATGGAATGCATTGCAGACTCATTTGGCACCAACTGGATGACAGCTGGAGATGCCCTGTTTGTGAACGTAATAAAAGGAAAATTCTCCAATGGGGGAAAAGGACTGGAATTAACGCTACAGTATATGGTGCTGAAGGATGGAGAGCTGGCATACATAAGCATCATGATCACGGCAGTGATATATTTACCCCGAGTACAGCTAGGTTTGCAGCGCAATATATATGTGGTGCCTGTAATTTTTTAGATGTTCGGCTGAAGAAAGCAATCGGCATAAAAAGCGACTGTTCATTTTCACCAGTAGAACTCAAACAGTGTTTAATAAACGCCGAAGCTAACCAGCCTATAAAAAGAAAAGATATTGATTTTAATATGGCTGAAACAATTGCAAAAGTGAACGGTTGGATGAAATAAAGCAGCTTGGTTTGGATGGGCAATGCCGCACTGCAACTACCAACGATACATACCACAATAAGCACAATTTGTTAATTAGCTGTCCTTTACATAGTGTTTAAAAAAAAAGAAGTCTGGCATGATAAAGAGGCCGCTGTACACGAACATGAATTAAAAGGATTGGAATGAACCCATTGGCAACATTAACGCAACTATTGACGATTAAAGACAAAACACCCATAGCAGTGTATTACTCATACATTGAACCATTGGAACACCCACTTCCTATCGAAGTTGCGAAAGACTACTTTAAAGATGCAAAAAAGGATTTGCTCACAGCGTTTGTTGGCTTGGAAAACTATTCAACCAAAGTGCTCAAAGATATACGTATTAAGTTAAAATCCCCTCTTGAATTCAGCCCCAAATTAGAGAGCAATGAAAAAGGGCGTGTAGTCGAATTCACATTTGATGAGGAATCTTTGGAAATATCGATAAAGAGATTAGACCCTGAAGAATCTGTTTATCTATCTCTTTTTCCGTTGCGTTCGTCGTTGGCAAAGGATTTTGAACCCCAAGTAATCATTGAAGATGAGCTGTTAACCAGAGGAATGAAACGAATGGGGTATTACAAGAAGAACCCCCTATTTCTTCTTGTCTATTCATTTTCGGTTGTAATAGTGGTTATGCTCTTTGGACAGGTTTTTTGGGGGGCTGAAGCTATAGAGTATGAAAGAAGGATTGACCCTGATGATATTTTGATACAAGAGGCGCAAGAAAGAATTAAAGGATTATCATGTTCCCCTTCAGTGATAGAAGTCAAAAGCGATATAGATTGGTATATTAAACAATCGCCAATGCAACCTATCTATCTATTAGAAGCAAATGGAGTAAAAACTTATGATGAGTTATTACGACTAAAAAAGGCAGTCATTTGCTTACCAAACACAGCGAACAAATGATGACTAGAATGTTGCGGGCTATTACTTCATCCCATTCTGACCCGCTATGACCCGCCTTATCCCGCCAAAACCCACTTAAAACCCGTAATTACAGGAAAGTAAAAGGTAAGGGTTTTGATGTTTATTCGGAAATAATAGTAAAGAAGAGTGCCGTATTTTTATGAAAGGTTTTAATGAAAGCGGAAAATATGTTCTTAAGTCGGGTGAAAGCCAATTAAACCGGGCATTCGTTCGTTCATCCATTCAATTTATGCAGTTTTTTGTCCGCTATATAAAAGACCAGATGAAAATAACGCAGCTTGCTTTTGTGATGAGATCATTTGATTTTGCTTCCATTTCTATTATCTGACCAGTACGTCAGCTTTATTCAATGCCTGCTATTATATAGATGTGCGAAAAAACAGCTGTAAGGTAAACTGCTCAGCAGATGCGCGTCATCACAACCGCGATATGTGAGATATATCTGCCATGGCACGGTGTTTTTGGCTAATATGATGTTTTAAATCCAGCGAGAACAAAGCTTACCTTTTTATTTATGTAAGGTTTGTGTGCTTAATAGAATGGGCTGTATGAAAAGATTTTTTGCGACTTTTGTTGTTTTGTTATTGATGTGCACGCAAGCATCAGCTTACCAAGTGCAAATGCTGACGACCAAGCAGGGTCTGCCCGGCGATAAAGTGCTAAGTGTGTTGCAAGACCAACAAGATTTTTTGTGGATCGCCACTGAACAAGGGGTGGTTAAGTTTGATGGTTACCGTTTTAGTCCTTTTCCAAAAGATCAGATGCTGCGTGATAACCTGCCAGATATCTCCGCTTTCTTTATCGATTCAAAAGGCCGTTATTGGCTAGGCACGCTCGGTGGCTTATATCTTATTGAAGCTGATGGTGTGACTTATCAATTTTTTCGCCACGACAATTTTCTCGACACCAGCTTGTCATCTAACATGATCATCCGCATTTACGAAGACTCTAGCGCCAATATTTGGATAGCCACTTACAATGGTCTTAATCGCTATAACGCCAGTAAAACAGGCTTTGACCGCTTTAATTTGGTTAAAAGTCAAAGCAACATGCGCTTTGTTAATGTCATTATTGATGTTAAAGAAGTTGCGCCAAATAAGCTCTGGCTAGCAGCCACCAAAGGCGTTTTTCAATTAGATGCCAAAGACGGCAGCTTGACACCCGTCACTTTTAATCTCACCGATAACTTACCCATTAAACCGGGTATTTTCTTTAATGATGCCAGCGGCCAGCGCTGGGTAGGCACGTCTCAGGGCTTGATTAAATATGCGCCGGGTGAACAATTGTCACATCGATATTTGGTCGAGAAAACTCGGCCGAGGCATCCGGCCAATTCAATTCAGTCGATTTTGCAAATAAGCGACAACACGCTTTGGGTGACCACCAAACGTGGCGGTTATCAGTTTGATATTGCGCAGGGGCGTTTTGAACGGTTAGATTTTTTTACGCCTTTGGTTGGTGAATATATTGGCGAATTGATAAAAGATACCTCGGGCGTGGTATGGGTTAGCTCTTTTGGTGGCCTGATGAAAGTGGCAGAACAACCGCTTGAAGTGACCCAAGTCACCGCCTCGTCTGGGCATTTTGAGGGGTTTTCAGACAAAGGGGTGCTGTCGATTTATGAGAAATCGTTAGAAGAGGTTTACGTCGGCACCTGGGGAGACGGTTTGTATGTGCTCAATACCCAAGACAACACGCAGCAAAACTATCGCTTTAATCGCAATAAACCCAATAGTCTTAACTCCAACGCAATATGGAGTATTCATGAAGATGACAATGGCCTGATTTGGTTGGGCACTGGCAACGGGGTGAGCACCTTTGACCCGGTGACAAAAACTTTTGAGCATAGCGGTAACAATGCTGATTTTCCGCTTAAGCCCATTGCGACCACCGTTTTGTCGATTGACTCTGGTGAACCGGGTAAATTGTGGATATCAACCGGGCTGGGTTTATACCACTACGATTTGCAGACCCAACAATTTAAGCATTATTTTACCGACGATGATCCAAAATCGCTGAGCCACAATGTGGTGCGCGGGGTGTTATACGACAGTTTAGGCAATTTGTGGGTAGCGACTCGCGAGGGTATTAATTTGTATCATCCACAAGATGATAGCTTTACCCGCTACTACCCAAGTGATTATAAAGACGGGCTGCAATCGAATTCGATCACCGGTTTAGCCGAGGTTAAACCGGGCACTTTGATGCTGACTGCCGCAACAGAAGTTTACTTGTTTGATGTGGCCTCGGGCAAAGGCACTAAATACCAAATCGAAAATGCTCGCTTAGGGGTGGTCGACTTGTTAGTCGACGACAAAAACACCGGATTATTGTGGATGTTTGGCAGCTCATTTGCAGGTTATTGGGATAGGCAGTCACAAAGTTTAAGGAATTTGTCGGCGGTTGGCAGTTTGAAAAGCTCTGACTTTATTGATTATGCCAGTAGTATTGGCCGTTCGGGCACCATTTATTTGGGCAGTGATGATGGCTTGCATATCTTTCGCTCACAGAAAATTGATAAACGCGTGTTTGAGCCAAAAACCGGCTTAACCGAATTGCTGGTCGACGATGCCACGCTCAGTTCACAGGTTTGGGCAAAGGATAAGCAAATTACCCTGACAAGTGACCAGCAAAAGCTGTCGTTCGAAATGGTCGCGTTAGATTTTTTAAATACCCAAAACAACCGCTATCGTTATAAACTGGGTGGTTACGACAGCGTTTGGCAATACCGTCAGTCAGACCGACGTTTTGTTACTTATAACAATTTGGCTCCCGGTGACTATCAACTTAACATTCAAGGCAGCAACGCCGATGGGGCGTTTGGACTGAACAACCTAGAGTTGGCGCTGAGTGTTAACCCTTCGGTATGGCAAACTTTGTGGTTTAGAGTGTTGATGGTTATCGCTTTGATTGGCTTAGTTTTTGGCTTGGTGCTTTTGCGCACCGCTCGCATTCGTAACCATGCTTTAGAGTTGGCCCAGCAGGTGGCCGAACGTACTGAGGAGATCACCGAACAAAAGCAAACCATCGAATCGTTACTGCTTAAAAAAGATGAATTTTTTGCCAATGTTTCTCACGAATTTAGAACGCCACTGGCGTTAATTCTTGGCCCCGTTGAATCGGCACTTGGCGGCAATGATACCCCGCTAAAATCTAATCACATTCACATGATAAAGCGCAACGCCAACCGCTTATTACGCATGGTTGACCAACTGTTGGCTTTTGCCAAAGTCGAAGCGCCACAGGGCCATAAAGTGCACACTACCTGTTTAAATCAGTTAATGCCGATATTGAGCCAGTCGTTTGAACCGCTGGCGGAGCAAAAAAATATAGAGTTTGGTTTTTGGCAGCCGCCCGAAGCGTTGTGGGTCGATATTGAAAGTGAGATTATGGAAAAAATCGTGCTGAATTTGTTATCTAACGCGCTTAAATATACCCCCGACGGCGGCCGCGTATTTTGCGAGTTGACGCTCAACACACAAGGCAAAGTGCAGATAACCGTAGAAGACAGCGGTATTGGCATTGCACCTGAACATCACGAGCAGGTATTTGAACGCTTTGGCCGTTTAACACCGTTGCACCAAGAAGATGTGCCCGGTGCGGGCATTGGTTTGGCTTTGGTTAAGTCGTTGGTTGATGCTGCCAGTGGCCAAATTACACTGCAAAGTGAAGCAGGAAAGGGCGCTGTTTTTTGCGTTTGTTTAAATCGTTATTTACCTGATGATGAAGAATTAGTGGGTGAAGAGCCGATTGTAGAAGCGCTTATGGATAAACAAAGCCAACAGCGCACGAGCTCTAGTACGGTCAACCTTGAGCTTGAAAGTCTGCAAGTCTCTCCTGACGTTGAATCGCAATCGACTCAAAACTTGCAGATTGATGAAAACCAAGTGGTGATCCTCATCATTGAAGACAATACCGATATGCGCCAATACATAGCCGATACACTAGATGAGCGCTATCAATGTTTAACGGCCAGCAACGGTAAAGAAGGTGTTGATGTGGCTCGCGAAGCCATCCCTGACTTAATCATCAGCGACATTATGATGCCTGAACTCGATGGTTATTCGTTGACTAAAATGCTTAAAGAAGACGACAAAACTTGCCACATCCCCATTATATTACTGACCGCGCTTAGTGATACAAACAGCCGTAAAAAAGGCTGGCAGCAACAAGCAGACGACTACCTGACTAAACCTTTTGATGTAGAAGAATTACACCTTCGCGTCGATAATTTGTTGTTACTGCGAAACATGTTAAAACAGCGTTTCGCCCAAACTTTGTATATTGACTCGAATAATCCAGATAAAGCCGGCAAGTCGGGCAAAGCGGATATTTCAGAACTGCCCAAGGCACCAAAAGGCATGTCGGATAAAGACAAAGCGTTTTTAGACAAACTAGAGGCAATAATGGAACAGCAATATCACGACCCAGATTTGTCTGTGGTGACGCTGGGTAGCGAGGTTGCTATGGCTGAGCGGCAACTACGGCGTAAACTTAAAGCGCTGTTAAACCATGGCCCCGCAGAGTATATTCGCGCGTTTAGGTTGAAAAAGGCAGCAGAAAAAATCATTGCAGGTGAGCAAATTCAAATGGCCGCACTAGATGCTGGGTTCTCATCTTACAGCACTTTTATTGCTAGCTTTAAAGCCCGGTATGGGATGTCGCCTAGTGAGTATGTTAATAGCGCTGTAACAGCAACAGCCAGCTCGTGATAAATGGCGTAACCGTTTTAAATGATTTCTGCATTTTTTTGGCAGTAGGCCAAAATCACGAACTGGCACTCGTACCTACACTAACTAACGCGCCTCAACCTTCACATTAACCACTTGTTTGTCGCCAGATTTAAAGCTCAATGTTAACGGCACCCACTGATCTTTAACAAATGTCGACTTGGCGTTGTGCATCATCAAGTGTTTACCACCGGGCTTAAAGCTCACCTGACCCTTGGCGGGGATTAATACCTTGTCGAGCGAGTCCATTGACATCATGCCGTCACTCATCGACATTTCATGAAGATCTATCTGCTCAAATAACATTGATTCTACCCTAACCAATTCAATCGCTTCATCACTGGGGTTGCTCAATATCATATAACCAGCTTGAACCTTAGCGCCGGGGACTGCTTCGCGCACCCAAGCATTGTCGACTGTTACAACGGTTTCTTTTTGACTCGTATTGGCTCTTTTCAAATCCTCGTTAGAATGTTCGACCCTATGACTTTGCTCTTTGATGTAAGTGAGTAATTCACCTGCTTCGAGCTGGTTTAGTCGCATATTGGGCATGGCCAAATTGTTGTACTTTTTCATTAACGCCAGTGCGATGGGGTCTTTGTTTTTGATCATTTGATCGGGTGCGCGCAACCAGTTTATTAGCCAAAACATTTCTCTACGTTCAGTGATATTCATCAAGTCTGGCCCTAATGCTCCGGGCTGCTCATTGCCGTTTACGGTATGGCAGTGTGTACAACGGGTGCGAAATAATTCTTCGCCTGTTGCTAGGTTACGCAGTTTGGGCGCTGACGCGTAATCGGCTGATTTTTGTGGTGACTTCCAGCCATTTAACCAGTTGCCAATTTGGTCGGCCAGCACGTAGGCGTTTTCGAACGGTGAGCGTTTCATCCAACGGCCGGTTTTTTGGTTGCCGATGATCATGCTGACGTTGTGGTTGTTCGACCCATCTTGAATTTCGGCGATATAAAGCCCCAATTTCTTGCGAAGCTCGGCAATTTGCAAAATGTCGCCGGTCAAAAACGTCCAGTTGGCCGAAAATCGTTTTCGATATTCTTTTAGCACTGCCGGAGTATCGTGCTCAGGGTCGATGCTGATGGAATAAAAGAACACGTCTTTGCCAATTCTGTCGCCCATGATGCGGGCGACTCGGGTTAATTGTGCGGTTTCTAGCGGGCAGGTGTCGGGGCAACTGGTGTAGATAAAGTTGATCACCACGATTTTGTCTTTGATTAAATCATCAAAAAATCGCACCGTTTTACCTTCGTGAGTCACCAGCGGATGGTTGGGGAAATACTCGGCTCCCCAACGCGATTCGGCATAAACGACACCCGGCCAAACGAAACCGACGAACAGCAGTACCAGTGACAGTACCGCTGCCAGAATTCCTTTTTTCATATGGTTATTTCCCTATTTCTTTTCTTGATTACCCAGATTTCTGGCTTTATGAACAGCGCCATCAATCGTCATTGGTGTTGGACAATTCACCACATGTGGTGCATTTAGATGGTCGAAGTTGTAGTTGTCGGTGCCCACAGCCGGTGGTGGAAACTCGATGATCTCAAGTTTGCCTTCAGCACGTAATTCTTTGAGCCTGTCTATGGATTTGACCACCTCGGTTTGCGGTTCTAGCCAGTGAGCAAAACCAATGTGCCACATTGGGCTGTAGTTTTTCTCAGGCATAAAGTATGACGGTATGCCTATTTGACCACCTAAAGGTCCGCCGCCAAACAAACCAAAACCGTCACTTGGTGTGGGTGGATACGAATCTCGAATGGGTGAGCCAGGTTCGAACTGCACCAGTGGAATAGCCACTTTGCCCAAGTGTTCATGTTTGTTAACAGCAATTACGCCCATTGCGTTGGCAGGCCCAGCAGGAAAGGCGTCGACAACAATATAGTAAGGCAGGTAGTCGCCACCCTCAGACCATGATTTGTGCAGTTTGAGGCTCACCGTTGGGTTTGCAGTATCTGTATTGATAGCGACTGCGTGGCCCGAAGCATTAAAACCGCCCCATACATCGCCGTTGTACATACACTGGGTGTTTGCTGGTAAGTCAGGGAAGCCTTTACAAGACTTATCAATTCGCAAATGCTCCCAATGACTACTGCCCCAGCTGACGAAAAACGCGTTAACAACCACATTTTTGCCGTCGATGGTTACGCGCCGCAGCGGCGAATAATCATTGGTGGTGCTTTGGGCTGGTGTATCATCAGGTGCATCTATTGAGGCGATTACCGGGTTTGGTAAGTCGCCGTGGAAAGTCCATTGGCCATTTTCGAAAGTCGCTTCGCTTGTGGCAGCTTCTGGTGTGTCAGTCAGTGCTCCAGCCCACGCTATGCCCATTTGTTCGGCGAGTTTTTCATCCGAGATATCATGCAATACAAAAAAGACTTCGGTTTGATTGCCTTGTGAATCAATGTTGGTTGCTTTGGTCATGGGAATGGTGATAACCCCACGTTCATTGGCTTGTTCGTTAAGCGCATCGCCAATGGGTTTGTCACGTAAATCATCAAGTTCGGTGACTACGGCATCTTTAATCCAAACAGATACAGGCTCAAGCAAAGGGCCAAACTGACCAATACCATCACCGGTTCTGGCTGTTGGTAAGGCAACTGTGTCGACATAACTAACGCCGTCCCATGATGGAATTGGCGTGGGCATAAGTTTAACTTGCCCAGGGTTTTCGATATCCCAGCGTAATAACATCGCATGATCTTCGTGTTGAGTATTGTGGCAATGCTCCATAAACGTGCCTGCAAATTCTCTGAATCGTAAGGCAATCTCGACCATTACACCGCTGTCGGGCTGAGGGCCAAGGCGGTAAACGTCTTTGCGCGCCCATTTTTCCCATTCTGGTGGGGCTACGCCGTTACGCCTAAGAATTATCCCTTCTTCAAAGTGAATATGCACCGGATGGCTCCAAGTGCCACTGTTGAGCAAACGCCATACTTCTAGCCCACCACTGTTTTTAGTTGGTGCGGCTGACAGGCGGCGAGGGTCCATACCAAACCCTTTGCCGCCATCGGTTTCTATTACCCAAGGCTTGTCGTCGGTGGGTTGCCTTTCAAATTCAAAAGTACGGTGTTTGGCGGCGTCAAGTTCGCCAGCGGTGGGGCGGTGCAAGGGGATTAATGATTTTTTTCCTGCGACAAACTCTGCCGGATTCATGCTTTTGTCGGTGCCGCTGTAGGCTGCAACTCTGAATTCAAGAAACTTGCCAACCACCGGATCGCCATCAATCCATCGGTCGATAGAACCGTCACCATCAGAATCAACGGCTTTGGGCGCATAGTCGCCACTGTTAATGTCTTCTAATGGAATAATTGCATCGGTAACCTGACCATTTTTGTGTTGCAGCATGTTGACCATGTAAATTTTGCTGCCGGGTTCGAATTGGCTGAAATCAACAATAATGTCGTAACGTTCAGCTATGCCTTGAGTGGGCAGCTGGCCATTAGCAAAGTACACAGTGTGTTCCATGATATTGCCATCGTTGGCGACCATGTGAAAAGGCACCGGTTTGCCCGCTTCGTCAACCAATGCCAATTTGAAGTAACGAGATACCGAGCCGTTGAGTAAACGAAAACGATATTTGCGGGCACGAACATCTAAATAAGGTTTGTACAGCCAGTTGACGGTCATGGCATCGCCAACAAAGCCTTTTAAATTGAAGGGGTTGAACCACAGTTGGCCGTCATCGTCCCAGGCTTTATCGGCCAGTACTAGGTTCACATCGTAATCGCGGTTGCCCCAGTCGTTGGCGCTACCGCTGGGTAATCTTAGGTTCACGCCGTCATCAAGTGCTTCGTTGCCTCTATCGAGTGCGCTGTAATAGTTCATCATCGCCACGTTGCCTTTGTAGACATTTTGTGCGGTGAAATCTAGCATGTGGTCGTGAAACCAGTGGGTGCTCATGGTTTCGCGCCAATCGCCTGGAATTTTGTTAATACCACCACTGCCATCGGGCGAACCTGCACGCGGGTCGGACGCATCGACATTAATTGAATCGTGACCAGCCAGTACTATTGGCCAACGATAATCATAAAATTGTCCGGGGAAGAAAAACGCATTGGCAAAACCGTCACTTTCCGCTGGAAAGTGACCATTGTGTTCGTGGGTGGTGATGGTATGAACACCAAATCCGCGGTTGGCGGCAACATCTACCGGCAAAGCGTTGTAATGGCGCATGACTAGTGGCTCGCCGTATCGTACTTTTAGCAGTTTAGGGGGGAAAGTGCCGTCGAACGTCCATATTGTGTTTTGATCTTGTATCGGCATGTTTGGATGAAGGCGAACATTTATGCCTTTGGTCGAGCCATCAAATCCGGCGGCACCTGTGGTGTTGTGATATAAGCCACCCGGACCAAATTCACCCTTGGTGTAATTGTGATCTTGTTTGACGTCTCTAAAGCCCAAATTAGTGCGGGCACCTGATGTGGCTGTTTGCAAATAAATTGATGGGGTAAACTCAGCCCAGCGTTGATGCGACCAGCCTTCGCCGGGCGGTCGGCCCTCGGCTGGTGGCGTGTCTAACTCACGGCCAAGGTAACTTTCAATGGTGGTTTTCCACGGGTTTGCTGTTATATCGTTAGCGGCTTGTGTGGGGATGGGCCAAATGTCTTGAGACAAGAACTGTTCAAGCTTTGCACCATCTGGCGAGCTGACCAAATCTGCGGGGGCAGGCAATGTTTGCCAATCGGCAGGTGCTTCAGTTTGCGCCAAATTTAGTGATTGACTGCCAAACTCTTCAAATCTCAGCATTTGCTGGCTGAATGACGTGGCACCAAACAAAGGGCTTGGCGAGCCGTTTGAAGGAATATTAAACTTGCCCGCTTCACGCTGGTCGGCCTCTTGTAACACATTGGCTGCTAGCGGGTCTTTATTGGTGCCAGTTAAACCGCCATCAAATGCCCCAGCGTTAGCTTCATCAAGGCCTTCGGGCAAATCACCAAAAGTAGGGCCTGTTGGCAGTGAAGGGTCTGGCGTGACAACCACTGGATCAGTTGCTGGCGGCGGTGTAGGGGTTGTATCTGTGTCGTCGTCACCGCCTGAGCAGCCGGTGAGTATCATGCTCAAAAATACAATTGATAATATCGAGCGAGAAGATTTGGCACTAAACTTTGCGGTCAATTCAATTGACCTAATCAGTTTGTCCTTCATCAGTATTGTCCCATTGTTGATTATGCGGCGTTATTGTAACGGTGTGTATCTTAAAGATAACCGAAAGTCAACTTAATGTCAGCGCGGTACAGATAACATTTGTTACATTTACACGTTATTTCCTTTATTACTACCTAATAAAAGAGGAGAAATGCATTAGATTGCGTCTAAACATCTGTTTTAGGGGAAGGTTACCTCTGAAATTAAGGCCTAAATCGGTTGTAGGGTGTAAAGCAGCGCGTAATTAACCGTTCATTCTTTTTATAGAAGAGTCAAAGCGTTAGCGAGATTAATGTTTTAATGAATATTAATGTAAGATAAATATTGTAGGTAAGGCTTCGGTCTCGCTTATATATTTCAATTAAAATACAATCGAAAAAGGAAGGTATAAAAGTTATGAAGATGTTTGTTTTTATTTTAATGTCGGCTTCGGCTGGTTTGTTAGTGGGTTATTGGCTCTATCCACAACTAAACCCTATTGAGGTTGCTGTTGGGGAATCACAGAGGGTTTGGAGTGATGAACCTGTGTCGATAGCTGACCATGTCCAACCCGTTAAAGAGCAGTCTACCTCGGTAGCTGAAAATTCACTCTTAAGCGACAAAAAGGCAGCTACCGAAGTGCTGGCTGATACCCCGTTAAATCCCCTGCAAGACGAAATACCAAAAGCCAAACCTGCCCAAGATAATAACGAACCAAAAGTAGTAGATAAAACGCTTAAGGCGATGGGTAAAGTCGATGATTTTTCCAACCATGAAGAAGTGTTAAGGGCGCTCAAATGGAATGAAGCTGGTGAAGCCTATGAAGACGGCACTGAACATGAGCAATGGGCGCAGGATATGCACCGCAATATCACCGATTTTATTCAAAATACCGAATACGCTTATGATATCTATATCGAAAGGGTAAATTGTAACAGCCAAGGTTGTGAAGTTGTGGGTAAAGATAATGCGACTAGAAGTTGGCAGCGTCTAGTCTGGAGTATGAAATCTCAATCATGGTGGACTTTAGAGGGAACCAAAGGTAGCAGCGAAAACGCCACGCGTGGGGGGGAGGGGTATTTTTACTATGTATTTAGCAGGTATTGAGCGTAGGGTCCTGTGGAATATCAAAAATATCCCATCGGGCTTTAAACCATAAACCAACCAAATGCGTCTTACAGCTGATTATACTGTTAATACCAAATCCATTAATTAACTAGTCATTTTGCTGGCTAAAATAAGCATTAGCTTCGTTATTAATCTTGCCATTAGAGTGACTAGTGGCGGCGATTAATGCCTTGCTACTGCTTATTTTCCCAATTGGTCCGACACATCGGCAAAATCAGACCAGTGAATTAAT
>CALKGI010000285.1 GCA_938085045.1 uncultured Alteromonadaceae bacterium | reverse complement strand
CATGAATGGCTTGAAAGGCGCGATGGATTTGACGTATACGCCATTGATGAACACTCACTGGCGGGCGTGAATGGCTTACTAATGGTCAGCGATGGCCCAGATAAAACCGACCCACAAGAATTGGCAGAAGATTTTGAATCGTTGTTTTTATTGGCTTTTATCTTTATCGCCATTGCGGTGGTGCTTTATTTGTCGGTGCAACGTATTGCCTCACAGGTGAATCAACTCAGTGAAGCCAGCCAAGCATTGGCCAGTGGTAAACTCGATACCCGAGTTAATGAAACGATGCCAGCGCCATTGCAACAAATGGCGGCCAGTTTTAATCACATGGCTGAGTCGTTACAGCATGCGCGGCAGCAACAACAAGTAATGGCTAATGCAATTGCGCACGAACTGCGAACACCATTGACCCGCATCCAACTGGCTTTGGGGATCCTCAGCGAACAAAAGCATGACGAAATGACCATTGGTCTGCATCAAGATATCATTCGTTATGCGGTAGATATGGAAGAACTGGCGAATGATATTTTGACGTTACAAAGAGTTGATCACACAAGCGAAGTAGTAACTAAAACGGTAGAAGTCGACGAGTTGGTCAAACAAAGGCACTTGGAGTTTCAACGATTATTTGGACAATTAACCCTAACAACCGACCTGCAAAACACCACAATAAATGCCAACCCGCGCTATCTGCAATTGATTATTGATAATTTGGTGAGCAACGCCTGTAAATATGCAAATACCAAGGTGCATATCAAATTGAAGTGCTTAGACACTAAATGTATTTTGAGCGTAGAAGACGATGGCGAAGGTATTTTGCCCCCTCAAAGAAAACAAATACTAGAACCCTTTGCGCGATTAGACAATAGCCGCAGTCGTCAGACCGGAGGTTTCGGTTTGGGCTTGGCCATTGTTAACACCATCATCAAAAAAATGGACGGTAAGCTTACCATCGACATTAGCGACAGTGGCGGTGCTAGGTTTGTGGTGGAGTTGGTACGTTAAAGCATTCAATAAATAACCATTATCTAAAACCTCAACACATAGCCTTTTGGTTATTTGCTCTATATAATGCGCAGCGAATAAAATATTAGTGAATTTTAATGTAAGCATCAAATTCACACTATAATAAAAACTCCTTCGAATATAATTAAAAATAGGCACTATATAAATGAGCACTACACAACCCACAATAGATCAGGTTTCAGCCCTGACTGACAAGATAAATGACATGGTTATAGCATACCTGCCTAGTTTGGCATTGGCTTTGGTTACGCTGATTTTGGGATTATGGATCATTGGTTTGATCACCAAAGTTGTTCGAATATCGATGGAAAAATCAAAAGTCGACGTCACGTTAATTCCGTTTTTATGTAGTTTGATTTCATGGTGTTTCAAAATCTTGCTGTTCATTTCAGTCGCTTCTATGGTCGGCGTTGCTACTACATCGTTCGTTGCGGTGCTTGGCGCGGCTGGGCTTGCAGTTGGTTTGGCATTACAAGGCAGCCTTGCAAACTTTGCTGGTGGTGTTTTGGTGATGATTTTCAAACCGTACAAAATTGGCGATTTGATTGAAGCACAAGGCCATTTGGGTGTGGTTAAAGAAGTACTAATATTTAATACCATTTTGGTATCACTACAAAACAAACGAATTATATTGCCAAATGGTGTTGTTTCTAATGGTGCAATCACCAACTACTCAGCCGAAGGTATCATTCGAGTTGATCTCAGTGTTGGCATCGCCTACAACGCAGATATCGCCAAATCTAAGGAAGTATTGATGAAAGTCATGAGTGCCCATGACAAAGTACTTAGTGAGCCTGCGCCTTTTGTGGGTGTAACCGAAATGGCCGATAGCTCAGTTAACCTAGCGGTTAGACCACACTGTCACCCAGACCACTATTGGGATGTCTTTTTTGATATCAATGAACAAATGAAGATAGCATTGGATGCAAACGACATCACGATACCTTTCCCACAACGCGATGTGCATTTGATCAAAGAGTGATTAATGCTTTGTAATATTTAGTGACAACAACCATTTTAGATTTAAAACTGAGGAATAATAATGAGTAAACTGGACGAGTTTTGGAACGCTTTAGACTCTTTTATAACAGTACAAGCTGCGCCAATATTGGCGAACCTTGTGCTGGCCATATTGATATTTTTTATAGGTAAAAAAATAGCCAAGTTATTGGTGTCTATGTCCAAAAAACTATTGGCCAAAGCAAAAGTAGACGATGTGCTTATCGATTTTATTGGTGCTATTTTCTACGCACTACTGCTTTTGGTTGTTGTCATTGCCTCGCTAGAGAAATTAGGTATAGAAACCACCTCTTTGGTCGCGCTAATTGGTGCTGCCGGCTTGGCAATTGGTTTGGCGCTAAAAGACTCGCTCAGTAACTTTGCCAGTGGTGTGATGTTGATTGTTTTCAGACCCTTTAAAACAGGTGATTTTATCGAAGCGGCTGGTGTTTCTGGCATCGTCGAAAACATTACTATATTCAATACCATGCTGCGCTCTGGCGACAATAAAGAAATCATAGTGCCTAACAGCGGTGTATACAGTGGTACCATTGTTAACTACTCAGCAAAACCTACTCGCCGAGTTGATATGGTTTTTGGTATTGGTTATGACGATGATATTAAATTGGCCAAAGAAATACTGATGAATATGATGATTGAAGACGAGCGAGTATTGGAAGAGCCAGGCCCTAGAGTTGTGATTGCTTCGCTTGGAGATAATTCAATCAATTTTTCGGTAAAACCTTGGGTTAACTCAGGCGATTATTGGCCTGTATTGTTTGATACGCAAGAGAAGGTTTTATTGGCATTTCGTGAGGCGAATATCAGCATACCTTATCCGCAAATGGATGTTCATATTCATAAAAGCGAATAAAGTGGCAAAGTATTTTTAATCATCGGCATGTGTATTTGTCTCGCCGATGAAAGCCCAAATAAAATTGCGCGATTACTGTCTGTTAGGCATTAATCGCGCTTTTTTTCGAACGTTTGTTTTAGTGTTTAGTTACACGTCGTCTTTTTCTTTTGGTTGTACATGTCGGCATCGGCAGTTTTCAATAACAAATGCAAAGACCCACCATCATCTGGAAAACGAGATAACCCAATACTTGCCGACACCTCTAATGCAATATCGTCGTGCTCGATTGAGGCTTTTACAATTGTCGATAACTTTTGTTTGAACAGGGCAGGGTTAATACTGTCATCAAACAATATTACAAATTCGTCTCCGCCAATTCTGGCAACCAAATCATTCGCGCGTACGCTTCGCTTTAATCGCTCAGCGATTGTTGACAATACTTTATCACCTGCGCTGTGGCCAAATTGGTCATTGATGGGTTTGAATTTATCTAAATCGATATAGGCAATATGAAAGGGGGTATCATCACGAGTTGACTTACTTAATCGGTAGTCAAATCTTTCATTGAGTAGGTTTCTGTTTGCGCATTGGGTGAGTGGGTCAAATAAAGCCAATTGTTTTAACACCGCTTCATTTTTAACTTTTTCGGCCAGCAGTAATTTAATTTTTTGAGTATCAACCACATGTTTGAGTTCACTTTCGACAATTAACTTTAACTGTTCAAGCATTTCAATCAGCGAGCTGGCGTAATCGGTAGGTTTGGTGTCAATTACGCAAAATGAGCCAAATATACTGCCGTCAGGCCAATAAATGGGATAACCCAAATAAGAACGAACCGGCCCTTCGGATACTGGTGGCACACAACACCATTGCTCGCTCGATTTAGGGTCGTTTACGTATAGCATTTGGTTTGTTTCAACAATGCGCCGACAAAAACTTTTCATATCCCATGGCCAGCTTGAATTGACTTGCAAAAAGTTATTGTCATTATCGCTGGCAGCCACAACATTAAACGCTTCTTTACGATATTGCACCACCACACCACTGGCAGCATCAAACAATTTGGCCATCATATTAACCAACCGTTGCCATTTGGCAAAATCAAGTTCTTCAGGCGGAAATTCGACAATACATTGTGATTTTTCAAGCATAGGGTAGTCCAAATAAATAGCGCTTTTAGACTATTCTATAGCGTAATTGGCAAAATAGCATGATTCATTTGGTTTTTTACAGAAGCCATAAAAGCGTAGTTTTGAAGCACAAAGGCATAAGTAAATGCGCTGTATAAAAAATGATGTCAATGGTGATATATGCCTTTGAAATGTTCCCGTTACACTTATTGTAACATGGCGGTTATAATGGTACGTTACAACATAATAGAATCTCAATTTAAAGCAATACAAATGAAAAACACAATAATATTAACCGCACTATTTGTTTCAATGCTGCCCGCACTTATGGTTGGGTCAGCCCAAGCGTTTGAAGTTGAGCAATCATCAGCGAAATCTAAACTCGATTGTCGTGATGTAAAATTGTTGCGTGATGCGACGAAAGAACAAAGAAAGCTCACCGTATTAAAGACTTCGACTGGTGAAGAACCTTTTTTCTTGTCAGAACACTATTGTTTTGCCTACCTTCGAGCTTTTACTGGCGATGACACGAGTCAGAATGCGACGCACACCGTTGATGAGGTCGTTAACATCGTCAGAAACTACAGAGCCGTCTTTGGACAATTGCGCAGTGAAGAGCAAAAGCTGGCATTTATTCACTTGTATGTTCAAACTTTGTCGCAGCGAGCTATTGTTTATCCTGATGTCCATGGTGATTTGGCAAACATTTCTATCTCTACCTCTACGAATTCCGATAAATTTCGCTCCGGTGGCTTTTTTCACAACTTAATCAAAAAAGAAGACAATCACAGACTCATGCTAGATAAATTAGCCGACATTCAATCAAACCCACCCACAGCAAAAGACAACCCGACAATAATGGCGTTGGTCTTACAGGTGCTGGATGTTAACAAGCGTTTATCAGCAGAGTCTGTTCAAGACCAATTGATGGGTTATTGATTTAAGGCAACAAAAAGGTGCAATAGAAGAGGGTCGTCTTTGTGAAAAGACGACCCTTTTTACGTCAAGCGAGTAGCTGTGCAGTGGCATTATTTTGTGAATTGCTTTGAGGTAATAACAACGATTGTAATGCCAAGTTCATAGCGCTTTGGTTGTTTGGTCTATATAATGCCCACAAATTAATTAACGGAGATTTTTAGTAGTGAAACAAATTTTACTTATAAGCTGTATGGCGTTATTCATCCTCTTTGCTAAACCTGTTGGTGCTTTTGAGGGCGAGCATAGAATTTATGCTGACTTATTGACCAGTAAAAACTCGGCGCAGATAAAAGTCGCTGCTAAGAGTATATACAACAAAAAAATCCGCACTCGCGCGCTTACCGATTTAGCAGCAGAAGTGTTAGCGCAAATTGTCGACAGAAAGTTTCATATTGATGAAGACACAACCGCTTGGGTTGCTAAAGTGATTGGTGTGAGCAAAAGCCAACGCTATACGTCATTTCTAGAACTCGCAAAAGCGTCAGATATCAGTCGAAAAGTTAAAAAACACATTTCAAATTCATTAGATGACCTGACTCAACCCTCAGGCACCACTTTTGTTAAAGGCCGTGTTGATTTGGCTGAGGTTATCAAAACACTTAACGAACAGAAAAAACAACAACTCAATGCGGTGGTACCGGATAATTTTAAAAAGGTTGCTATTGGTAGCACCATAAATCACGTCATCAAAACACTGGGTATGCCGACTGATTATGCCATTACTTTTGGCAGCAGAAGACAACCGTGGGTGGGCACCATTCATTACTCAATGCTCAATTTAATCTTTGCTGATCAAGGAAGTTTTATTCTGCATTATGTTGCCAAATCGACTAACTGGATTGTTAAAAGCATTAAACCCGGTGCGCAGTTTGCAGGTGATTTGGCCAGCCATCCAATGATGTCAAGCTCTCCTCAGATGATGAGATCTTATATCAAGACATTAGTTAAACAGTCTAATGCCACCCAGCTTGACCGCGATATTGCCGCAGAGCGTTTATATACAGATTTACATAATGAAGAGTTTATCGATACCTTATCATGGGCTTGTCGATTATTGGGATTGAGTGGGACTGACCGTTATCGCTCAACGCTTTCTTATGTTAGCCAAAATTCTCGTTTTAGAAAGCTTGAAAAATATGCAAGAAAAACCCTTAAACAATTACCTGCTGGTTCAAGTGAGCAGTATAAACAAGGAGATGTACTGAAAAAGTAAGGCAAGTAGCTTACTGATGTTGTGTTAGTTTAACGTTCCAGTAAGGAATATTAAAAAGGTTGTCTTTGCGAAAAGGCGACCTTTTTTCGTTATATCGTTGTTTATTCAACCACACATTAATGACCTAGGTGGGGCGTTCCCATCGTCTGTTTTTGTTCATTACTGGGTAAAAGCTCTCAATAAACAGCACAAAACCACCAAAAAGTTAAATTTTAGGCCTTAAAGTGCATAAAAATTCAAAATAAATTCATTTTATCGCTGTTATGATGTGTTGGCTGGTTTAGCAGCGCGCTTCTACAAACACTGTATTAAGCGGCTGATTAAAAATGACAGCGCTGACATTAGTCATTCACTTTACATTACTAGACGTATTAACAGGAATAGCATTATGAAAAACACAAAATTGAAAACAGCACTATTAGCATTGGGTTTTGGTATGAGCATGGCTTTTAGCTCGGCAGTAAGCGCAGGTGGTCCAAATCAAGGCAACATTTGTAGTTGGCTTAAAGGTCAATGTGAATCAACTGGTGGCATTCACTGCTCAAACTACGCAGCAGAATGTTTGTAAATAACAAATCTTCGGTGCCGTTTTATTAAGTTAACCGGCATTGACGTTATTTAAAGCGCCAGGGGGAAGTCAATTTCTCACTGGCGTTTTTACGTTTGTGTATGAATGTTTTGTTATACCAATGACATTAATTCACTGGTCTGATTTTGCCGATGTGTCGGACCAATTGAGAAAATAAGCAGTAGCGAGGCATTAATCGGGGCCACTAGTCACTCTAATGGCAAGATTAATAACGAAGCTAATGCTTATTTTAGCCAGCAAAATGATCAGTTAATTAATGGATTTGGTATTAAGGGTTTATGAGTGCCAAAGCTGCCAATAGTTTGTCCCAATTCAGTTTGTAGTCTACAGTTTGACCCATAAAAACAAGCACTTAAATTTCTCAATTTTAAAAGGGCTGTAAACATGTCAGAACAAACAAGCGGTAAAAACGTCGGCTCGGTTGAATACCATGTTGCCGATGAAGGTTACTTCGAAAAACGAGGACTCAAACGCTATGCTGGCGTTTGGTCTTTATGGGCTCTGGGCGTTGGCGCGGTTATTTCTGGCGATTTTTTTGGCTGGAACTTTGGGTTAGCACAAGCTGGGTTTGGTGGGCTGCTAATTGCCACCGGCATTATCGCGTTGATGTATGTAGGCATGTGCTACTCGATTGCTGAAATGTCGCCTGCTTTACCTCACACGGGCGGTGCCTATTCATTTGCCCGCACATCAATGGGGCCGTGGGGTGGGTTTATCACAGGGTTGGCCGAGAATATGGAATATGTGCTGACCACGGCAGTCATTGTGGTCGGGATTGGTGGTTACATGGGGGCGGTAGTCAATGACTTGGCTGGGGTTAATGTGGCGGCACCAATTTGGTGGGCAATAGCTTATGGCATTTTTTTGGGTTGAATATATTGGGGGCTGAAATAACCTTTAAGTTTTCGGTGTTCATTACCTTCTTGGCGCTGGGCATTCTTATGGTCTTTTGGATTGGCGCAATTCCTCTATTTAGCTGGGAACATGCGCTGGATATTAAACCCACCCCGGGTAATAGTGTGTGGTTACCGTTTGGCTGGATGGGGGTGGCCAACGCGTTGCCTTTTGCCATTTGGTTTTATTTGGCAATAGAGCAACTGCCATTGGCAGCAGAAGAAGCACACGACCCCAAAAAAGACATGCCTAAAGGGCTGCTATACGGCATTTTGACCCTTATTATCGCTTCTGTTTTAACGCTATTTTTAAATGCCGGTATTTCGCCGGGCGCAGCGGCGGTTGGCGAGTCGGCAGAGCCGTTGTTTTTGGCATTCAAAACTATTTTTGGTGATGGGGTAGGGGCGTCATTGCTGGCTTTGGTCGCCGTTGCCGGGTTGATTGCCAGTTTTCACACCATTATTTATGCCTATGGCCGCAACATTTATTCACTCAGCCGAGCTGGCTATTTTCCGCAGTGGTTATCGGTTACTCACGACACTCACAAAACCCCGTATGTTGCCTTGATTGCGGGCGCTGTAGTCGGTTATGTGGTTGCGTTACTGATTGAGTTTGGCGGCGATATATTTGGTAAAGACTCAGCTGTAGGCGCAATATTATTGAATATGGCGGTGTTTGGCGCGGTAATAGCTTACATCATGCAAATGATTGCTTTTGTGTTGTTAAGACGTAATTTTCCAGATATAGAGCGCCCTTATGTTAGCCCACTAGGCAACGCTGGTGCAATTATCGCAGGTATCATTGCGTTTGGGGCGTTGATCACTTTGTTTGCTAATGCTGATTATCGGGTTGGCGTGATTGGTTGTGCTGTGTGGTTTGCCGCTGGCATTGTCTATTTTGCGCTGCGCGGCCGTCACCGTTTGGTTTATTCGCCCGAAGAAGATTTTGCGGTGAATTTAGGCAAAAAGATTTAAAACAAGAATTTCAAGGGGGCTCAGAGACGTTGAATTTCAATAATACTGTATTAAATCAGGTGGTTACAATCAAGGGGCCACAGACGAGCGATTTTATCATGTTAAAGGTTTGATATTTGAGTGGGCGTGTAGAAATTGTTGTGTTGAAAAAATTAAGGCACCGTATTATACCTGCTCTGTGGCCCCTTGATTTTAATCTATTGATTACATTGAGATTTGTTGTTCTTCAATGTCTCTGACCCCTTGATTCTAGCTAGTAGATTTTAGCAGTTCAAGCAGTGATGCTGGTGGTTTATATCCTGGCATTAAACTGCCGTTGGGTAATACCAGTGCTGGGGTGCTGTTTACACCAAAACTTAGGCCCATTTTATAGTGTTGCTCAACCGGTGAGGTTGCACAGGCTTGTCCTGTTACTTTGCCGCTGGTTTTGGCTGTGGTCATGGCTTTGGCCGGGTCGGCGTCACACCAAATTACGCCCAAATCGTTAGACGATTTTGAGTTTAAACCACCACGAGGGTAGGCCATATAGCGTACGGATATTCCTAAGTCGTTATACTCTGAGATTTGCGCATGCATTTTGCGGCAGTAACCACAGGTTATGTCGGTAAATACGGTGACTTCAAAAAGTTCTTTTTCGGCTTTGAATATTACGCCACTGTCATCTAATTTTGCCAACTCACCTTGACGCATTTTACTATAGGCAACTTCGCTTAAATCTTTGATGCCTTGGGGCTTATCGTTGAGGCCATAAACTTTGCCTTGGATCAACATGTCACCAGAGGTCGACACATAAAATAGTCCCCTGTCGGTGAAAACTTGGTAAAAACCATCAATAGGTGAAGTTGAAACGTCTTTCACTTTTAAATTGAGCTGTGTTGACAGTTGTTTTGCTATTTGCGCTGTCGCAGCGGCATTTTGTGCTACAGCAGGTGAAGTTACAGCTGAATCTGCTGCAAAAGCAGCATTACTTAGCATTAGAGCGCCTAGAGCGATTTTTGAGAAAGTTTGCATAATATCCACTTAGTTAATAATTCCTTACGGGTAATGTACGCAAACAGGGCCTTAATTGCGAGGGTCAAGCCGGATGTATTTGTAACAAAGCTTGGCTAAGCAGGTGAATATGTTGATGATCAGGCGTTCGACCTTTTCGCATTGGTCGCAACATGTTATACATTATAAGCAAAGTCATTGAAAACTCGCCTTTGAAAACAAGGCATTAGAAACAAGTCATTAGAAAAAAGGATTAATATGTCATTTCTGAGTAAAGCGTTATCAAAAGTCGGCATTGGCGCCGCTAAAATCGATGCAGTATTAGATCAAACCCAAGTCGTGCCGGGGCAAGAAGTCACCGGGGTACTCAATATCACTGGTGGTAAAGTTGAGCAGGTCATCAACAAAATTGATTTAGATGTCTACAGCAATTATTTGGTCGAAGAAGAATACCAAGAAGATGGCGAGGAC
Organism: uncultured Alteromonadaceae bacterium; assembly: GCA_938085045.1. Lineage (GTDB taxonomy): Bacteria > Pseudomonadota > Gammaproteobacteria > Enterobacterales > Alteromonadaceae > JABSOG01. The sequence goes on along the minus strand of CALKGI010000285.1, from coordinate 4,537 downwards.
CACACTCGTATTATTGAACACGATGGGCGTATTAATAGTGTTGATGTGGAGCAAAACTTTACCATTGGCCCGGGCGAAAATAAGCAAATACCTTTTAGCTTTATTCTCAATGAAAATGCACCTTTAAGTTTGGGTAAAAGTACCAGCTGGTTGCACACCAACCTTGATATAGATTTTGCGCTCGACAAAACCGATAAAGATTATCTAGAAGTTGTGCCCAACGAATTACAGGCAGCAACGTTAGATGCGATTATTCAATTGGGTTTTGAGATGTATGATGCCGAGTGTGAAGGTATTCATAGGGACCATGATCATTTGCCCTTTATTCAAGAGTTTGAATTCAAAGCTGCCAATGGTGAATTTCGCGGTCGATTAGACGAACTCGAATTGGTGATGCAACAAAATGGCGACGTATTGATGGTCTACCTTGAAATTGACCGAAAGGCTCGGGGCCTAAGTGGTTTCATCGCTCATGTTTTTGATAATGACGAAACCCAGGTTTGCTTTAGTGTGACTGAACCTGATGTTGAGTATATAGCCGCCACTATTTATGGGCTTGTTGACGAACATTCTTAATTTTTTCTAAGGTGTGCTTGGGTCGTTCATCATCTTGACAGGCACACATAAACGGCCCATGCTTTATTGTGTCCAAACAATGAAAAACAGCGGGAGTGCTCATGCCAATTACCACCGAATTTGTTGATTTGAAATTAACCATCAAAATCCCCAGCCGACTCGATCACACAGGGCACAAAGAGTTTGTTGCGGCTTACACCGAACAACCAATAAAACCTGTGGCTTATATCGTTGACATGGAACAAGTCATCTTCTTTGACAGTTCATCTTTGGGGATGCTGTTGTTATTACGCAAATATGCCGGTGACGATAAAGCCAATGTGCGTATTATTAATATCTCACCTAGTGTAAACAAGATTTTGCGCATTTCTAGATTCGATCGTTTATTTGAATTGGAATAATAAACTTACCTGTAAATTTGCCAATGACACTATATATCGCCAGCCGTAAGTCGTAAGCTGTCATTTTCAAGCGCTCAACCCACAACCCCAAAATCTCCACTGATATACAAATCAATCCACAAAAAACTGTTTAATCAAACGGCAATATTGATTACAATCCCCGGTTCGGCTAAAAACAGTACTTTTACTGTCTTTTGGCCCCAATAAATGTCAATCACTCGTTATATTAAGCTGGAGTAATTATGGATTTTAATCTATTTCGCAGGAGCGCGATGTTCGCGGTGCTTGTTAGCCTATATGGCTGTGGCGGAGGGGGGAGTTCCGTCCCAGATAATACCATCCCGGATACAATCAACGCTCCACCTGTTGTCAATATAACCCCCTTATCTGATGTCCCCGCCGGACAAGATAGCGTTGAATTAACGGTCACCGCGACTGATGATAAAGCCATTGCAAATTATGCTTGGACACAAGTCTCTGGCCTACCGGTTGCGTTAGAAAATAACACCGGCGCAATTGCCAAGTTTGCCACCCCTGTTGTCACTTATGCCCAAGGTATACAGGCGCTGGTTTTTAGCGTTACTGTGACCGACAGCGAAGGTGCACAAACATCCCAGCAATTAACGGTGAATATTACGCCTAACAATTATGCGCCAACAGCTAATATCACAGCACCTGCACAGGTTGATGTGGGGGTTTTGGTTAGCTTAAATGTGGCTGCGCTTGATACCGATGGCACGATTGCCAGTTACCAGTGGCAGCAAACCGCCGGTACCACAGTCACCATCGAAAATGCAGATTCTGCCAATCCTACATTTACCGCCCCTTTGGTGAGTGAAAACACCACTTTGAGTTTTCAAGTTACTGTTAGTGATAACAAGCACAGCACGGTAAATAAAGCGACTGACATTATTATTTTGCCGCAAAACAGTTTACCCACGGTCACCATCGATGGACCGACTTCTGTACTTGGCGGCAGCGCTGTAGAACTCAATGCTATTGCCACAGACACCGATGGCAGTGTTGAACAGTACCTTTGGCAACAACTAGATGGCCCTCAAGTCGTCATCGAATCGCCAACCAATGCAACGGCGAGTTTCACGGTTCCACATGGCGCGGTAGTCCAACAAGCAAGCTTCAAAGTTACAGTCACTGATGACAGACAAGGTCAGGCTAGTCACACCTTTGAGCTACAAATTACGCCATCTGTTACAGCACCACAGCTGACTTTGTCAGAAAATAAAACGGTCGCTGAACAAACCCCTGTTGAGCTATCTGTCAGTGCCACCAGTTCGGCCGAAATTACCAGTTACAGTTGGCGACAGGTGAGTGGTGCTGAGGTCACATTGACCAATGCAGACAAATCAACCACTTCATTTACCACGCCTGTGGTACTCATCAGCGAGCCTGTTCAGTTGTTAACGTTTGAAGTGACGGTTACTGACGCCAATAATTTGAGCAGCACCGGTGAGGTTAATGTCACCGTTCAACCAGTTAACGTAAACCCAACGATCACCGTAACTCATGATGCCTTTGCGCTTGGCGGTGCAACTGTGAGCCTTGGTTCAATCGCAACTGCAACCGATACCGACGGCACCATTGCAGCTTACCAATGGCAACAACTCTCTGGCACTGCGGTAACCATCAACAATGCCAATGCGGCCAACGCCAGTTTCAGCGCGCCAAATGTTGCCTTTGAAACGTTGAGTTTTTCACTTAATGCACAAGATAATGAAGGGGCAAGTGTTAGCAAAACCGTCGACATTATTGTGGCCAATAGCGACTATCCCGCGCCAGTCATTCAAACCAACAACCAGTTGATTGGTAAAAGTGGTGGCTTTAACCTTGTTGAATTCACCTCAAGCAGTGTCGACACCGGGTTAAACAGCACCTTGACCCAGCTGACCGGCAGGAAAGACATCTTCATTCAAATGCTCCAAGGCAATAAAGCGCGTTTCGACTCGCCATTGGTTGACGATATTTCTACCGACTACAGCTTTAGACTTTCGGTATCAGACAGCAGAGGCAGAACAACTGAGCAAGACATATTCTTGACCATTAATCCTGTAGAACCATTGTTCAAAGATGTTAAAGACGTGTTTGAACTCGGTGGTGCGCAAAGGCAGAGTGTTGTCAGGTTGAAGCACGATAGAATTGCGATTAAACACCAAGCGCCAAGTGACGGCACAGGCTGGCAAATAATGAAATATCAACAAGGCCGATTAGCCATCGACGACACCTACTTTTCTCCACTGACACTTGCCGAACTACCCGTTGATTTGTTTGAACTGAGCTTAAAAGACATCAATCAAGATGGCAAAGATGATGTAGTTTACATTTATGAGGACAAAGAAAACCACTTTATGCTTGTTGCTCATTATCGCAGCGATGCTGGATTGGGCGAAGCCGTTATTTTGACCCAATTTGACGGTGGTGAAAACACCTCATTTGCCAAGTTACACGAAGTAAAAGACATCACTAATGATGGTTTTGTTGATATTGGTATTAAGGTTTATAACTTCGATTCGTTGTACACGTATGAGTGGTATGGATACGACAGCCCAAGCGCAAGTTATCTGTTGATGCCACAGATGAGTTACAACCCGCAACCAAAAACTGCAAGTACACCTCTTTTTAGTGATATCAACGACGACAATATGACTGATATTGTGCAGATCGTAACTGAGGGATATGAATGCGTGAACACCGAGAATGCTTGTGGTGTTTTTCAGACAAAATTGGCGCAAGCAGGCGGCACTTTTCAAAACTTGGTCGATATGGACCAAGCGCCACAACCTTTTGCCGAATTTTCCGCTGTCGATATCAATCGTGATGGCACTGCTGAATTGATTGGCCGTACCAGAAATTGGAGTCAATGGCCAGACCTACCAACTTATGGCGGTTTTTGGTATAAAAGCGACTCACAAGGGAGTTTTGTCCGCCATACCACGTCTTATGATTTTGATACTTATATTGATTTACTCGGAGATAACAACCCATATTTTATTAATTTTACCGCTCAAGGCCAGTTAAGACGGCTAAGTTATGTTGGCGCAATTGAGCGCCCTGTGATTGATGAAGTGCAAAGTTTGCCGGCAGATATCGACCTGACCAATCGCCTGATTTTTGATATAGACGGTGATAGGGATAGCGATATTGTTGTGTATGACAATGATAAAATTTATCTTATCGAAAACACTCACACCAACCCGGTCGAAAATATACCGCCAATTGTCGATATTACGCCAACGCAAACCATACCAGCAAGTCAAACAACGGTTCAGTTAACCGTTACTGCAAGTGATGATAAAGGCATCGCCAGTTATGCGTGGTTACAAGTATCGGGAATACCTGTAACGCTATTGAATCGCACACAGGCATCGGCTAGCTTTGTCACGCCTACGGTCAGCTTTACACAAGGTGCACAGGTGTTGGTTTTTAGTGTCATAGTAACCGACACCGATGGCGCTCAAGTTATTGGACAAGTGACTGTAACGGTTGAACCAAATAATCAAAGTCCAACGGCAGTAATCGACACTGTGCCAAATGCCAACGGTGGG
>CALKGI010000284.1 GCA_938085045.1 uncultured Alteromonadaceae bacterium | reverse complement strand
CGACAGCCTATGGGCAATTGTTAATGTCGTGTGGTTTTCGCAAATCTTTGCCAACGCGCGCATCACCATCACCTCCGATTCGCTGTCGAGTGCCGATGTTGCTTCATCTAGTATCAACACTGGCGGGTCGCGTAATATGGTGCGAGCGATGCCAATACGTTGCTTTTCTCCACCCGACAGTTTAACGCCCCGCTCGCCTACTACAGTGTCGTAACCCAGTGGTAAAGACATGATAAAATCGTGGGCAAATGCCTTTTTCGCCGCTTGTTCTACCAGCTCTTTGAGTGGGTAGCCTTCCACGTTTGAGTTTTGTAATTCGTCGTTGATAGAACCGTAAATAATGTTGTTATAAATGGTGTCGTTAAACAACACCACATCTTGCAAAACTATCCCGATAACACTGCGCAGGTGACCGACATCCCACTGGCGCACATCTACGCCATCTAGGGTAATACTGCCCTTTTCGATATCATAAAAACGGGGTAATAACTTTGCCAGTGTGGTTTTACCCGACCCCGAAGGGCCTACCAATGCCAATTTTCCGCCGGGTGGCAGCACAAAGTCGATATTGTAAACGCCGCGTTGATTAGTGTTTGGGTAAGTGAACGACACATCCTTGAAACATACTTCGCCACGAACTTTTTGTGGTTTATGACCAGACTCAGGGTTGTCGATACTCGGTTTAACTTTTAATAATTTCTCTACCCGCGCAACACTGTCCATGCCCTCGGCAAATACCGCCAACAACTCAGAAAACTGATACATGGGGTTGTAAATAAAGAAGCTCCACATCGATAATAACACCACCTCGCCTACCGTCATTTCGCCGTGAAATACAAAATAACCGCCCGCAGCGATAATAGACAAACGTACCAAATTGACCAAAGACCCCTGAAAAAATGCCAACCTTTGAAAAGCACTGGTCTTGCGGCGTAATCCGGCATGTGCCAATCGATTATTATGCTGTAGTCTCGCCGACTCTGTTTTGTGGGTACCAAAAGATTGCACCACCATAAAAGCGTCTAGTGCCTGTTGCACGCTGTCGTATGAGTGTTCATTATCGTCATTAATGCTTTGTTGAATGGCATCAATATTTTTTGAATAGTGCCGGGTCATCAACAAAAAAAGCGGAATAAAAACCAGCATAATCAGCGCAATTTGCCATTGGATATAAAAGAAAAATATGGTGACGATAACAAATGAAATGGCTTGCATCACCAGCTTGTCGAAAAACGCTTGAATGATGTTATTTAAATCTTCGCGGGCTTTGGTTAGCTGGCGCATTACCTGCCCAGTGCGACGGGTTTCATGAAAATCTAACGACAACGCCACCACATGCGAAAAAGCCCGTTCCATAAATTCCATGCTGATTTTGTCGGCCAATACCCGGGTTTGATAATACTGGCGATTCTTCGCTAGCCGCGAGACAAAACTCATGGCCTGCCATAAAAATATCAAACTCAATACACCGATAAAAAACTCATCAACCGTCCATTCTTTTGCCCTGATGAGGTATTTATCAATTATGTCTTTCCAAACATAAACACAGCCAATCGAAAACCCCTGATCAACCACAGACAAAGTACAAATTGACCTCACAACACGCCGTGACTCACCAACGTAGCGAGCCAAGAACCGATAGAGTTCACCAATTTGTTTCATAGTCATACCTTTTGAGGTCAAAGAAGCGCTGATTATATTCTATTTATTAGCTGCATTATCACTTTCAAACAGCGAAATTAAACCCATACGCTAATATCAGCAGCAAATATGCAGGTACTTTTGCTTATTGACAAAAAACGTTATGTGTAACCAAACATTACGGCTAAGCTTACCAGTTGCAAGAGACTATTTTATATATAAAAGGAAAGACATAACGATGAAACGCTACTCAACCCCCCTGCTGTTCATGCTATTTATGGTAGCGAACAGTTTTACCGCACTGGCAGGCAACGTGTCTGTCACCACTCAAACCCACTCAGCACAGGGGTTGCAAGGTGTAACAGCAAACCAATCCTCAAATGACATTAGCTACCAACTCGGCGCTGCTTATCGAGAGGGTGATAAAATCACCTTCACCTTCCCTAATGGTGCGCTCTCCAGAAACGGCAATAGCTTCGACTCAGTCATTAACATGCTACCTGTAAACAACGCAGTTGAAAGTCTCGCGATTGCGGGTTTAACTATGGGGCTATTAAACACTGATAGTAACAGCGTCACTTATCGCGTGACCAAGTTGACATTGCCACACGACAACAACAGCGATGTAAATAGACGACTTGAATGGCAAAACGGTAGTACCCTTGGTGGCACTTTTAGCATAGGTCGGATCCTCTATTCATCAACAGCCTTAGTAAATCAAAACATCACAGTGACAGTAAGTTCACAAACTGTGGCTGGTGATGTTTTAGATTCAATTGGCACACGAACTGCCACAATTGCCCAAACAAGAAGTCAGTTTGGTACGGCGGTCATGACGCAAAAACTCAATGGCGTTATTGACGTATCAAAATCACTTAATCGGTTCACGCCCAATGCAGCCGATACATATACATGGTCAATTACCAACCCAGACATCTCGACGTGGTTAAATAGAGCCGTTGTAGTCTCCACAACACAGGACCTAAAGGGCCAGCCCGGCAGGTTTACAGGTTTAACAAACGCCAACTTTGCTTCTAGTGGCACATTATCTGTCGACCCCAACGCAGCCAAAGTCAGTATTCGTTTTACCGGCCAAACCTTAACCGATACCTTAAGATTCACCGCCGCCGGTGATGTTGCATTGCAAGCTCAAAACTTTAACAGCGATATTATTTATAATTACACATCAGCCGCCGCCGTTGCAGGCTCTTCAGCTATTGCTGTTAATCTCGATAGTGGTGTTTGGAATGCCATCGGTCAAGCGACAGTTGACCTAGATGCAAGAGCAAACACCATAAATGAAGCCGCGGGCACGAGTATCATTACCGCAACAATGAGCAACGTTTCGTTTGAAGATGTCACAGTAGGACTAAGTTACTTAGGTACTGCCACCAGCGGCACCGATTACATCACCCCAGCCACATCAATTATTATCCCTGCTGGGCAAACTCAGGCCACGACCACAATAACCGCTATTGACGATGCCAACCTAGAAGCATCAGAAACAATCATTGTTTACATCAACAGTGTTACCGGCGGTGTAGTCACCGAAAACGGCAATCAGCAAAGAACCATTAGCCTTATCGACAACGACACAACCGCGGTCAGTTTAGCGGTGAATAACACCAATATTGATGAGTCTGGAGGGTCAAGCACCCTTAGTGCAACGTTAGCTCAAGCAACATATCAAGATGTGACAGTCAACCTTGGACTAAGCGGCTCTGCAACAACAGCCGATTTCTCATCACCAGCAGCAACAATCATCATAAGCGCAGGACTAACCGTAGGTTCGATAACTTGGAACTCTAATAACGATACCTTAGTTGAAGGTCTTGAGACGGCCATTATTGATGTACTAAGTGTCAACGGCGGCAATTCAGTTGAGAATGGCACGCAACAACAATCAATAACCATCACCGATGACGACTATAGCCCAGTGTCAGTATCATTGAGCGTTAGCACCAACTCCATGGCAGAAACCGCTGCAACAAACACCATTACAGCGACCTTAGACGCCGCCACGCTCAAAGATGTGACGGTTAATTTGGCTTATACTGGTACCGCAACCAATGGCACCGATTACACCAGTCAGTCAAACACCATCGTTATCACTGCTGGTCAAACTTCAAATACAACCACGCTCACTATCACACCTGATACCATCATCGAAAGTGACGAAACCATCATCGTTGATATTGATAGTGTTACTGGTGCAAACGCTAGTGAAAATGGCACGCAACGCCAAACAGTCACAATTTTGGACGACGAATCGACTACAGTCACTTTAAGTGTTGCTAATACCGATATTGCTGAGACTGGTGGTTCGAGCACTATTACTGCGACATTACCTAAAACAACCTTTGAAGATGTCACTGTAAACCTTGAGTTGAGCGGTACAGCTACAACAGCTGATTTCACCTTAGCGTCATCGACAATCACCATAAGCGCAGGTCAAACTGTCGGTTCAACAACTTTGAGCGCCAATAGCGATACCGACGTTGAAGGTAACGAGACAGTCATTGTTGATGTGTTAACCGTTAGCGGTGGCAATGCCACCGAAAATGGCACGCAACAGCAAACATTAACCATCACCGATGATGACTTTAATCCTGTGACTGTAACGCTTAGCGTCAGCAATAACTCAGTGCAAGAAGGCTCAACATCGAATGTGTTAACGGCGACATTAGATAAAGCCACAGGCGCCGATGTGACGGTGAATTTAAGCTACTCAGGCACCGCAACCAACGGCACCGATTACACTCAACCATCAAATCCAATTATCATCGCAGCTGGGCAAACCTCAAATTCTATTCCACTGCTCACTATGCACGATGCTATCGTCGAAGTTGACGAAACCATTATCATCGACATTAGTAGTGTCGCAGGCGCCAATGCCAGTGAAAATGGCAATCAACAACAAACTGTCAACATCATAAATAATGACTTTAGCCCGGTATCGGTTTCTTTAGATGTAAACCCCAATGCAATTGCCGAAGAAGCTGGCATGAGTACAATTACGGCTATATTAGACGAAGCCACCACCGAAAATGTGTTCGTTTATTTAAGTTATTCTGGTACTGCAACAAAGGGTACTGACTACGTAGCAATATCGAACGCTATTCTCATCGAAGCGGGTAACATCGCAGGTGCCACGACCATTAGAGCCAAACAAGATACTGAGATTGAATCCTCTGAGACCATTGTTGTTGACATAGTGAGTATTACTGGGGCCAATGCCAGTGAAAATGGCACACAACAGCAAACAATCACTATTACCGATGACGATTTTGAGCCAGTATTAGTCTCATTGAGTATTAGCGCTGACACTATGGTTGAAGACCAAGGTGAAACTGTTGTTACAGCAACGCTAGATAAAGCAACAGCCGCCGATGTTTCTGTTTACTTAAGCCTTTTGGGCACCGCGCTTAATGAAACAGATTACCTCCCACAATCCATCTTAATTCAGATTAAAGCGGGTGAAACCTCTGGCACCACAAAACTCGTTGCCATTCAAGATACCGACATTGAAGAAACCGAGACCATTATCATCGAAATTGCCGCCGTTAACGGCGCAAATGCCAGTCAAGATGGTGTACAAAGCCATACTGTGACGCTTATCGATGATGATTTCGTTCCAGTATTGGTTTCGTTGCAGGTCAGCCCAGATATTCTGACCGAATCAGGCGGTGCCAGCAACATAACCGCTTCACTAGACCAAGCAACATTCGAAGATGTCACCGTAAACCTAGCGTTTTCTGGTAATGCGACAAATGGCACCGATTACGTTGTTGCGGCACAAAGCATTGTCATAAAAGCGGGTTTCACCATTGGCACAACAACCATTGCTGCTACTCAAGATGTAGATGTCGAAGGATTGGAATCTGTTGTTGTTGATATCAACAGTGTTAGTGGCGGCAACGCATCTGAATATCGCGTTCAACGCGCTTCAGTGACGATATTGGATGATGATATCACTCAGGTCAGCTTAACAACTGACACAGCAACGATATGGGAAATTGGTGGCGTTGCCGTGGTTACTGCCAGTTTGAATAAAGTCACCTATGAAGATGTTGCTGTTAGCCTAGTATATTCAGGCACCGCAGCCAATGGCACAGACTACAACGCGCTTTCAGACTTGACCATTAAAGCAGGTCAAACCAGTGGTTTAGTCATTCTAACGACCATTCAAGATTTAGTTGTTGAAGACCCACAAAGCATTATTATTACAGTCGGTGCGGTTAGTGGCGGTAACGCTTATCAAAGTGGCTTACAGCAATCTACCATTACCCTGTTTGATGGCGAACTTGACACCGATTTAGATGGTATAGCCAACTCTTTAGATACTGATGACGACAACGATGGTATACCAGATATTAACGATGCGTTCCCATTAGATTCAACAGAAATGGCTGACACCGATTTAGATGGCATTGGTAATAATGCCGACCTAGATGACGACAACGATGGTATTCCAGATATCTCTGATGATTTCCCATTAGATGCAACTCAAAGCTTGTTCACTATGATTGACCAACTAACCGTTGACGATGCACGTTTTGCCGCTTGTATAGAGCAAACTGCCGCCACCAACAATTGGACTAAGATAGAAGAAATTGTCTCACTAGATTGTTCAAGCCAAGGCATTACTGATTTGGCTAACATTGAACGTTTCACTCAATTAAAAACGTTGAAATTGGGCGATAACGCGCTAACAGACATTGATTCGTTGACAAATTTGGCGCAATTAACCGAGTTAGATTTAAGTCAAAACAACCTTGTTCAAAGCAAAGCCCTTGCAGGATTGTCTGCGTTGACTCAGCTGAACTTAGCCAGTAACACCATTAACAATACCAATGCACTCGGTCAGTTAACGCAATTGAAAAACTTGTCGTTGAGCAATAACTTAATTGAAGATGTTGATGCCCTTGGCGGTATCGCATCACTCGATGAAATTGACTTGAATAACAATCGAATTGCGCAGGTTACCGGGTTGCTTAACTTAACTCAAACAACCAAAATTTCTCTGTTAGAAAACAACAACATTGATTGTCGTGAACTCGATACCTTGGTTGGCACGTTAACCGATTCACAAATTACTCGACCTACGCATTGTGTTGGTAGCGGTACTTTCATTGCAGACGTACCATTTGCTAACGACAATTTGCGTCAATGTGTACTTGAAGCCGCGCAGAAAAATGAGTGGACTACTGTCGATGAAGTGATGCAACTGAGTTGTGCAAGCCTTGAGATTGACGATTTATCGGGTCTTGACCATTTTGTTCACTTAACGGCATTGTTGCTTAATAACAACAAACTCACCGACTTAAGCCCTTTAAATGCATTAATAAAGTTAACTTATTTAGATGTGCGTAAAAATGCGGTAACCGATATTCGTGGTCTTAGCAGACTACTTGAATTGACCACATTGAAACTGGCCAAAAATAACGTCGAAAACATTCAAGTGATGGCCAACTTTAACCAGTTAACCTTCTTGAGTTTGGCCGACAACAAAGTCACTGACAAGCAGTTGAATGCTTTGGCTCAGTTAACCCAATTAGAGGTTTTATATTTGCGCGATAACCTCATTACTGACATTAAACCTTTGACTGAATTGGTCAACCTAACCCGCCTGTATTTATCACGTAATGCGGTGAGTGATATCTCAATTCTGGCCGGGTTTGATCAATTAATTAAGGTTGAATTGAATGACAACAACATCAGCGATATATCCGCTTTGTTCGGGCTTGAATTCGCCACGCTCATCCAGTTAATTGGCAATGAAGATATTCCGTGTGTTGATATTAATACACTTGAACTGACATTGGATAAAGCTCGTATTTCGCGTCCAGCCAGTTGTATTAATATCAGTCAGGTCCAATTCAATGACCAAGTGCTACAGACGTGCGTTGTAGAAGCGGCAATAAACAACGCTTGGATCACCGCCAATGAAGTCACTCGTTTATCTTGTGTCAATAAGGCAGTGAAAAACCTTGATGGGATTAACACTTTTAGCGCGTTAGAGTTTGTTGATTTGGGTCAAAACGACATTGTTAATATCAATGCTTTGATGCAACTGCGCAAAGCAGCTCAAATCAACTTGTTTGGCAATGACCAAATTAACTGTACCAGCTTAGATAGCTTAGCAAGCGCGGTTGAAGGACGCATATTGACTCGCCCAGAAGCTTGCTTGAATTAGTAGTGAACGTACTGGTTATTCGTTAGTAGGGTAACCATCAACACGCTAAAAGTCAGCGGTTCTCAGGCAAGCGCTTGAGCACCGCTTTTAATTATAAAAGGAAAGAAATAACGATGAAACGCTATTCAACCCTTGTGCTATTAATACTTTTAATGGCAGCAAACAGCTTTACCGCGATGGCTGGTAATGTCTCTGTCACCACCCAAACCCACTCTTCACAGGGCTTGGTAGGTGTAACAGCAAATCAACAATCGAATGACATTAACTACCAGTTAGGTGCTAATTACCGTCAAGGAGACAGAATCACATTCACTTTCCCCAGTGATACGCTCGTCAGCAACACCTACCCTACAGTCATTACTATGCCACCGGTAAACAGCCCTATTGAGAGTCAAGCGATTGCAGGATTAACGCTAGGGATTTTAAACGCCGATGCTAACAGCATAACTTATCGTGTACTGTCGTTTACGTTACCACACAATAATGATTCAACTAGTCCGGTAGAATGGGTATTAGCAAGTACCATTGGTGGCGTCTTACCGCTAGGTAGAATCTATTACACTGCGTCATCAGTAAACATAGGTAGCGTCACCGTAACTGTCAGTTCAATAACGCCCTCCAATGATATATTAGACTCGGCGGGAACACGCTTCGCCACTATTGCCCAGAGCAGAAGCCAATTTGGTACGGCGACTGTAACACAAAGATTCGATGGCATCGTTGACGTATCAAAATCACTTAACTGGTTCTCACCCCATGCAGCCGATACATTTACATGGACCATTACCAATCCCGATAGCACAAATTGGTTAAATAAAGCCACAATAAATACCACAACAATGGGCCTGTACGGCGAACCGGGCAAGTTTTCAGGTTTAACAATCACCAATTTTACAGCGGGTGGTAGGATAACGCTTATCACCACTGAGGCCAGAATCATTACGAGCCTTAACGGCGAAGTCAATACAGATACGGTCACATTCACCTCGGCAGGTGATGCCGCATTACAAGCTCAAGACTTCACTAGCGATTTTTCTTTCGATTACACCTCAGCTGGTAGAGTTCAAGGACGCTCTAGTATAGCTGTAGGCTTAAATACAGGGAGCTGGAGCACGATTGGTCAAGCTACCGTTGACTTAAATGTAAGTACAACAGCCATCAATGAAGCTGCTGGCACGAGTACAATTACCGCGATAATGAACAACATTTCATTTGAAGACGTCACAGTTGCACTAAGTTACTCCGGTACTTCAACCAGCGGTACTGATTACGCCACACCTGCGGCATCAATTGTTATCCCTGCCGGACAAACTCAAGGCTCTACCACAATAACCGCTATTGACGATGCCAACATAGAAGCATCAGAAACAATCATTGTTGATATCAACAGTGTTACCGGCGGTGTAGTCACCGAAAACGGCAATCAACAGCTAACCATCAGCATTGCTGATAACGACACAACTACAGTCAGTTTAAGTGTGAATAATGCCATTATTGATGAGTCTGGCGGTTCAAGTATCCTAAGTGCAACATTGGCTCAAGCGACCTATGAGGATGTGACGGTCAATCTTGGACTGAGCGGCTCTGCAACATCGGCCGATTTCTCATCACCAGCGACAACAATCACCATAAACGCAGGACAAACCGTCGGGTCGATAACTTGGAACTCCAATAACGATACCTTAGTTGAAGGCCTTGAGACGGCCATTATTGATGTATTAAGTGTCAACGGCGGCAATTCAGTTGAGAATGGCACGCAACAACAATCAATAACCATCACCGATAACGACTATAACCCTGTGTTAGTATCGCTGAGCGTTAGCACCAACTCCATGGCAGAAACCGCTGCGACAAACACCATCACAGCGACTTTAGACGCCGCCACGCTCAAAGATGTGACGGTTAATTTAGGTTATACAGGCACCGCAACCAATGGCACCGATTACACCAGTCAATCAAATTCCATCGTTATCGCTGCGGGTCAAACCACAAATACAACCACGCTCACTATCACGCCTGATACACTCATCGAAAGTGATGAAACCATCGTCGTCGACATCACTAGTGTTACTGGCGCAAACGCCAGTGAAAATGGCACACAGCGCCAAACTGTCACAATTTTGGACGACGAGTCGACTACAGTCACTTTAAGTGTCGATAATACCGATATCGTTGAAACTGGTGGTTCAAGCACTATTACAGCAACATTACCTAAAACAACCTTTGAAGATGTCACTGTCAGTCTTGAATTGAGCGGTACAGCCACAACAGCTGATTTCACCTTAGTGTCATCGACAATCACCATAAGCGCAGGTCAAACTGCCGGTTCAACAACCTTGAGTGCCATTAGCGATACCGAGGTTGAAGGTAACGAAACAGTCATTGTTGATGTGTTAACCGTTAGTGGTGGCAATGCCAGCGAAAATGGCACGCAGCAGCAAGCATTGACCATTACAGATGACGACTTTCATCCTGTAACAGTGACGCTGACTACCCGCTTCGATGCTGTACAAGAAGGCTCGAATTCGAATACCATTATCGCGACATTAGATAAAGCCACTGGCGCCGATGTAACGGTGAATTTAAGCTACTCGGGTACTGCAACTAACGGCACCGATTACACTCGACCAACGGCGCCAATTGTCATCGCTGCGGGGCAAACCTCGGGCAATATCCCACTGTTAACGATGCACGATGCTATCATCGAAGATGACGAAACCATTATCATCGACATTAATAGCGTGACTGGCGCCAATGCCAGTGAAAATGGCAATCAACAACAAACAGTCACCATCAAAAATAATGACTTTAGCCCAGTATTTGTCTCGCTGTTCGTTAACTCAAATGCAATGGTCGAAGACGCTGGCATGAGCACAATTACCGCGAAATTAGACGAAGCCACCATTGAAAATGTGTTCGTTTACCTAAGTTATGCTGGTACGGCAACAAAGGGTAGTGACTACGTTTCACATTCAAACGCAATTCTCATTGAAGCGGGTAACATTGCAGGCGCCACGACCATTAAAGCCAAGCAAGATACCGAAATCGAATCCTCTGAGACTATAGTTATTGGCATAGGGAGTATCACTGGGGCCAATGCCAATGAGAATGGCACGCAACAGCAAACAATCACCATTACCGATGATGATTTTGAGCCAGTATTGGTCTCATTGAACATTAGTGCTGACACTATGGTTGAAGCCCAAGGTGAAACTGTCGTCACAGCAACGCTCGATAAAGCAACGCTCGCCGACGTTTCTGTTTACTTAAGCCTTTTGGGCACCGCACTCAATGAAACAGATTACCTGCCACAATCCATCTTAATTCAGATTAAAGCAGGTGAAACCTCTGGCACCACAAAACTCGTTGCCATACAAGATACCGACATAGAAGAAGTTGAGACCATAATCATCGAAATTGCCGCCATTAATGGCGCAAATGCCAGTCAAAATGGCGTACAAAGCCATACAGTGACGCTTATTGATGACGATTTCATTCCTGTATTGGTTTCATTACATGTCAGCCCAGATATATTGACCGAATCAGGTGGTGCCAGCAAAATAACCGCCTCACTTGAAAAAGCCACCTTCGAAGATGTCACAATAAACTTTGCGTTCTCTGGCACTGCAACCAATGGCACTGATTACGCTGTCGCGTCACAAAGCATTGTCATTGCAGCCGGTTCAACTATTGGCTCAACAACCATTTCGGCCAATCAAGATGTGGCTGTCGAAGGGTTAGAAACCATAATTATTGATATCGATAGTGTCAGTGGTGGCAACGGCACAGAGCATGCGATTCAACGCGCTTCAGTGACGATAATGGATGACGATATTGCTCAGCTCAGTCTCATCAGTGCCGACACATCAACAATATCGGAAGTGGGCGGCGTTGCCGTGATTACAGCAACACTTGATAAAGTCACCTATGAAGATGTTGCCGTTAGCCTAATGTATTCAGGCACCGCAGCCAAAGGCACAGATTATAATGCCGAATCTAAACTCATCATCAAAGCCGGCCAAACGAGTGGTTCAATCACCCTAACGGCCAATCAAGATTCGATTGTTGAAAACCCTCAAAGCATCATAATTAATGTTGTAGCAGTGGGCGGCGGCAACGCCTATTTAAGCGGCTTGCTACAAGCAACCATAACTTTGCTTGATGGCGAACTAGACACCGACCTTGATGGCATTGCCAACAGTGTTGACCTAGATGACGACAACGATGGCATACCTGACACCTTGGATGATTTTCCATTGGACGCGACAAAGAGCGTCTTTACGATGATTGCCCAACTAACTGTTGACGACGAACGCTTTGCCACTTGTATTGAGCAAGCAGCCGCCACCAATAACTGGGCAAAAATAGAAGAAATTGTTTCGCTAGACTGTTCAAGCCAAGGAATTAGTGATTTGAACAATATTGAACGTTTCACTCAATTGAAAAACTTGTCGCTAAACAATAACTTAATCGAAGACATTGACCTGCTTGGTGGCATCGCATCACTCGATGAAATTGACTTAAATAACAATCGAATTGCGCAAGTCACCGGGTTGCTTAACTTAACCCAGACAGCAAAAATTCACTTGTTAGAAAACAACAACATTGATTGTCGCGAACTCGATACCTTAGTTAGCACGTTAACAGATTCACAAATTACCCGACCAACGCATTGTGTTGGCAGTGGTACTTTCATTACAGACGTGCCAATTGCTAACGACAACTTGCGCCAATGTGTGATTGAAGCTGCTGCAAAAAATGAGTGGACCTATACAGATGAAGTGATGCAATTGAGTTGTGCAAACGCCGAGATTGATGATTTGACAGGCCTTGAACATTTTGTTCACTTAACATCATTGTCACTCAACAACAACCAAGTCACTGACTTAAGCCCTTTGAATGCGTTAATAAAGTTAACCTATTTAGATGTGCGTAAAAACAAGGTGACCGATATTCAAGGTCTTAACAGACTGCTTGAATTAACAACGCTGAAGCTGGCCAAAAATAGTGTCGACAACATTCAAGTGACGGCCAACTTCAGCCAGTTAACCTTCTTGAGTTTGACCGACAACAAAGTCACCGACGAGCAGTTAAATGCTTTGGCTAAGTTAACGCAATTAGAGGTTTTATATTTGCGCGATAACCTCATTACAGACATTGAGCCTTTGACTGAGTTGGTCAATCTTACTCGTCTGTATTTATCACGTAACTCAGTGAGCGATATCTCGATGCTGACCGAGCCTGAGCAATTAACCAAAGTTGAACTGACCGACAACAAAATCAGTGATATTTCAGCATTATTCGGGCTTGAATTTGCCACAGTCATTCAGTTGACAGGCAATGAAGATATTGAGTGTGCTGATATCGATTCGCTTGAATTAACATTGGATAAAGCCAGCATTACCCGTCCAGCCAGTTGTATTGATATTGGTCAAGTTCAGTTCAACGACCCTGCCCTTGAGACCTGCGTTGCACAAGCGGCAATAAACAACGCTTGGACCACTGCCAACGACGTCACAAATTTATCTTGTGTCGATAAAGCAGTGAAAAACCTTGATGGCATTAACACACTTAGCGCATTAGAGTTTGTTGATTTGGGCCAAAATGACATTGTTAATATCAATTCTTTGCTACAGCTGCGAAAAGCAACCGATATTAACTTGTTTGGTAATGATCAGATTAACTGTGCCAACTTAGATAGCTTAGCAAGTGCGGTTGAAGGGCGAGAATTAACTCGCCCAGAGGCTTGTTTGAATGAGTGATGACAGTACAGGTTATTCGCTTTTGGAGTGACCCGTAACAGTTAAATATATTAGCGGTGCCCAGACAGACTTTTGGGCACCGCTTTTTATTTGTGGCGACTTATATTATTCCTGCAACTTTCTTTTCCCTGCCCTTCAACCTCTTCCTTCAATCTCCCCCCAAAGCGCAACCAACTCCAACGTCAACCTCAACTTATGCTTACGCGCAAGATGAATCACGCATATTCACCGAAGGTGACAGCTTTGAATCGAGCACTTTATGCCATTAGCAAATGATCAGAGTGCTAAAATGGCTTGAACTAAAAACTCAATTGAACACCAACGTATGGCCCATCAACTTTGTCTTCAAACTCAGCACCGTTTTGACGTTCTGAAAAGTCATATGAACGCATTCTGTAACCAGCTTTCAATCTGACTGCATGACTGGGAAAAATTGTGGCAGTTAAAAACACATCACCTTTAAGGCCATGAATAAAACCATCTTCTTTGGAGTCTTTGCCAGCGTAATAATCCAAAGAAAAACCAATATCCAAAAAGTCATCAATAACAGCTGTACTTGCCGCATAACCCATAAAGACGCCAACCGCGTCAACTTTAAATCCGGTGATCTCGGCAAAGTCATACTCAACATAGTGCAGACCAAATGCAATTTGTGTAATGGCTTGAGAATCTGTGATAGTGACGTTTCTCAGTTCAATCGCGATGTGCTGCACTGAAAAGTCAAACGGTTGAATCGTTGACTCATCGGGGCCTTCCGAAACATACTTAAAGCTAACCTGATGAACCATTTTCGAATCACTGTCCAGCAAAAAACCAAGACCAAGGCCTTTTGAACGGGTTTTGAGTTCGATACCTTCAAACTGGTTATTACTGTCACTAGAAGAATTGACGTCGATTGTTCGATCTGATTTTTGATACTCAAACCCCAGCGAACCCAATTCAAATGCATTTGCATTGATACTGGCCAGGCACAGCAAGGCCCCAAATAATTTTCTCATACAATCCTCTTTAAAGTGTTAAAAATGCCCGACTTGCACGTTTGAATTTGTCTTCGAGAGCTTCATCCCGAACTAGCGTTGCATACATGACATCTGCACCACTAGTGATATTGTTCATTTTGTTGCGTAAGCTACTGTTTCCATTGAGTTCATCCCTAGCCGCAGTAAATACCGCGCCATAATTATTGTCATATTTACAGGCATAGCCAACCAAGTCATTAACATCATTAAGATTATCAGCTGAATCCACCATATTGGCCGTATTTTCTACTATCCTTGTTTGATCTTGCTTAGCTAAATGCTCCAAATATTCCCGTCCAGCTTTTCTCAACCCTGTCTTTATGGCATTTTTTTCAGTTTTAGACAGTCGCTTACTTCTGGTAGAAGAAGGGATATTTTCGACTTTTTTGAATGATTTGGTCGTGCTTTTACGATAAACGGAGCTCGCTCTCATCCCCGTAGAGGCTGCCCGTGACCCCCTTGAAACATAACCAACAGCCCTAGTAACGGTAGCTAAAGCCCTGCCGACACCAAATAAAACTGGAATAAAAGCATAAGACTGATCCGGTGTTAATAGTGCAACAGCACTAGCTGACATACCTATAATAAACCTTCTTCGAGTGACCATTCTAACCCCTGCTATTGTAATTAATTATGGGCCAAGTATCGCATGACTGGCTCATTATTCAACCCTTTTTTTTATAGAACATCGAACCAAAAATATTAAATACGCATACAATCTCGATTTTACTTTCATTCAAATTCCCTATTACTTGACATAGCATAATTGCTGCCTTCACTTAAATTATTCTTTCACTCCGATTAAAAAAAACAACAATGTAAAAACCTTATCTAACAAAGCGCTATATTCATGACAAAATCAAAATAATTCCACTACTCATGCAGCCTAACGCAGGCCCCACCAGCTATCAAATTAGTAGGCATTCTCGATGGTATAAGGGTGATCAACAACGAGCAAAAGCCAATGATGGAAGATCAATCTGCAGATGAGTCTGCATGCTTAACGGTTGATATTGGTATACATGGTCGTGTGCTCTTGCAAAAAGAGTTCCATGGTTGTAAAGAAGCAGGCCGAAAAGCGCTCCCCCATGGTGCGCCTAAAATGGTTGCCTCCACTAGCCCCAAATTCATCGTTAAATTGAGGTCATCGCTTAATAGATTTATCACACAAAATAAAGAATCAGCGGCATAATATCTGTTTATGATATTCTTGGCGAAGACGAATATTAAACATTAATACAATGTAACGGCAAAAGTATGTCAGGATAGATTAACATCAAACCAGATAACCCACCTGCAGGCTAAAAACAATTGGGTAAAGAGCTTGTCAATTCAGACTAACTGTTGTTCATTACTGAATTTAATCAAAAGATTGTTCAGTATTGCAAACTCGTTAGGAAATCAACCTCAATCTCCTGCCAAAGCGCAACCAACTCCAACGTCAACTTATGTTTAGGCGCAAGATGAATCAACGGCGTATGCACCTGATGAGATTCACGCATTTTCACTGAAGATGACAGCTTTGAATCCAGCACTTTATGCCCTTCTGATTTGAGCTCGTTGATAATTTTTAAAGGCACTTTAGCCCTTGCCATAAATTGGTTGGCGATAATACCTTCTATCTCTAACGCAGGGTTATGGTCTTCTTTTATCTCTGCTAAGTGCTGCATCATGTTGTAAATGGCTTGGCGAGAAAATTCGTCGCAATCCATGGGTATCAAGCAACGGTCGGCGGCGATTAGTGCCGACAAACTGTAAAAGTTAAGCGCAGGGGCCGTATCGATATAAATTCGGTCGTAGTGGTCTTTTAGCTGTTCAAGCCCTTCTTTGAGTTTGTAGATTTTGTGGCGACTTTCGAGTTTGGTGTGCAGTTGATCTAACTCGGGACTTGAGGGGATAATGTCGAGGTTTTCAAAAGCGGTTTGGCTGACAAATTCTATTGTAGGCTTTTTACGAATGTGAAAAGTAATGGTTTGGTCATAAAAAGCTGCCATGTTATCGGTTATCTGGTCTAAACTGTTTATTCGTGGCTCAAGGCTGTTACTTTGTGGCTCAAGGCTGTTTTTTCGTGGCTCAGGGCTGTTTGTTCTATTTAGCAGATACTGCGAAGCATTACACTGGGTATCCAAATCAATCACCAGAGTTTTCAATCCCTTGGCAGCACTGATAGCAGCAAGATTACAGGTTAGGCTCGATTTGCCTACGCCGCCTTTTTTGTTAAATAACACTCTGATCATTAGGTGTGGCTTTCTAATCAATTGGGGTAAAGTACCCCACGGTAACCAATCAAATTAGAATATTCATACCAAACCATAGCCCAAGACTATTTTCGGATAAAATATGGCATCAAAAACTGCACAACGAATTTTGCTGGTCTCTTTAGAACTGTTCAACACCCATGGTGAAGCTAACATCACCAGTGTTGATATTGCCAACGAACTGGATATGAGTCCGGGCAATTTGTACTATCATTTCAAGGGCAAAGAAGAGATTACCGCAGCGTTGTTTGCAATGTATCACGACAGAATGAAAAAAATCCTGTTCGCCCCCGGCGACAATGGTTTGGTCATTAAAGACTTTTTCTATTTTTTATATGTCACCTTCGAAACCTCCCATATTTTTCGTTTTTTGTATCGCAACCCATCCGATTTAGTGACCAAATACCCCTATATCGAGCGGGGTTTCAAACAGCTGATTAAAGCCAAAGAAAAAGGGTTTAATCAAATTTTGAGCGACTTCGCCCGTCAAGGCACCTTAGCGGTGCAAAGCGAACAAATAGTCCATTTAATTGAGCTAATCAGTATGGTACTGACTCAGGGACTCAATTACTATGTGATGAAGGGTGACGACATCGATGACGAAGACATTATATATCGCGGATTGGCAGCCATATTTTTTGCGATCTCTCCTTATTTGTCTATCGATGAAGAACAAGCCGACTCATTACGAGTAGCCATCGCCAATTGCACGCT
This sequence comes from uncultured Alteromonadaceae bacterium, assembly GCA_938085045.1. GTDB lineage: Bacteria > Pseudomonadota > Gammaproteobacteria > Enterobacterales > Alteromonadaceae > JABSOG01. The sequence continues at coordinate 1,684 of CALKGI010000284.1, read as the reverse complement.
AGATGATGCATAATCAACCTAACTAGTGTCCGTCCAGAAACGCAACCTTAGCGCGAGCGCTTCGTTACACGTTAACTGGATGGACAACGAAACTTATTGAAAAATAAGCCTTACGACTACGCTGCATAGCGCCCATCCTGCCAATTGGCAGATAGAAACTGCGTTTCTGGATAGGCACTAACCAGCGCTAATAAACAATAAGATGTGGACCACGTACAATGGCTAAGCAATTAACTTTTTTAGATAAAGCATTTTGGATCACAGAATCGAACAGCAGCCCTAAACATGTGGCTGGTTTGCAGTTTTTGGCCTACCCCGAAAACAATGATAGCGATGCCAATCAAAACTATGTCAAAGAGCTGACCGAAACCCTCAGAACGTTCGACAAACCTCATTCTCCGTTTTCGTGCATAGTGGTGAGTTTTTTGGGTTTTCCGATAAAGCTTATCGACGCCGACACATTAGATATGTCGTATCACGTTCAACACCACACCATCAAAGATGCCTCTGACCCCAAAGAAGTTAACGACTATGTCGCCAGCCTGCACGAAGTGCCCCTTGAGCGCGACAAACCGCTGTGGCAATACCATTTAATTGACAGCGAAAACAACGACCAATTTGCCATTTACGTCAAAATTCACCACATGTATGGCGATGGCGCGGCACTGGTACGCTGGTTTCAATCAGGTATGACAGAACAACCAAACACCAAAGACTTTATCCCGGTTTGGGCGATTGAACACCCCGAGCGCAAACGCCGCAAACAAAATAAGTGGCTTAAAGGCTTAAAAAACCTTTGGCTTTTCGGCTGGACATTACTCGACATTGCCCGCATGTTTATCCAATTATTTGCCAAGTTAATTAGAATAAACCGCCATTACATGCCCCTGCCCTTCTCAGGCACCAAAACCGTATTGACCGGACAAGTCAAACCCGGCAGAACCGTGGCCACCACCGATTTGCCGATGGACCGGATAGTCGCGTTGTCAAAACGCACCCGAGCAACAGTCAATGAGGTACTGCTAACCAGCTTTGACATTGGCGTACACCGATTTTTAAAAGATTATGGCCAAACCTTCGACAGAGCATTGATCACCCAAATGCCAATAAACCTACGAAGACCCGGAGAAGAAACCGGCGGCAATAAAATCGGCATTGCACTGGTGCAACTGGCCTACGGTAAAAAAGACCCCTACAAACGTTTGCAGCAAATTGTACAATCAAACAAAATCGTTAAACGTGCTGCCAAACGTGTTTATCCCGCCGCTTTTGCCTATTACACCATTTGGTGGCAATCGGTGGCTTTAATGTTTGAAAAGCTCCATATGTCGAATTTATTTAGGCCGCTAGGCAACATATTAATCTCTAATGTCCCCGGCCCAAAAGAGCCCTTATACTTTCGCGATTGTAAAACCTTGAGCATCTATCCCATCTCGGCGCTAACGCCCGGTGGCGGTGTGAACATCACCTTACTCACATACAATGGCGTGGCCAATATTGGTTTGGTGTGTTGTAACGACAAAATCAAATCGTTAGAACCGATGGCGCAATATTTTATCGAAGCCTTTGCCTTACTTGAGTCTTGTGTTGACGACCCAAGCATTAGCGCCGATGACATTGGTGAGCTGGCCAAACCCATCCCTAAATCTCTTGTTAACGACCCATCAATAGATGGTTCGTTACT
>CALKGI010000283.1 GCA_938085045.1 uncultured Alteromonadaceae bacterium | reverse complement strand
TGTGAAGCTGTCGAACATCGACAAACCATTAATCTCGTCGCCCATAGCGGTTAATTGCTGTACCACCTCTAATGCGATTAGGCCGCCCATGCAATAACCACCAATGTTGTATGGGCCGTGGGGTTGAATGTTTTTAATCTCTAACAGGTAGTATTTTGCTAATGCTTCGATATTGGGATAAAGCGCTTGCCCTTCTTCTAGGCCCGGACATTGAATGCCATAAAATGGTCGGTCATCAGCGAAACATTGGCTGGCTTTTATGTAGTGATCGACAACCCCTGCCCCAGCGTGAATACAAAAATACGGTGTTAAGTCTCCGCCTGTCTTAAAACCGACCATAGGCGACCACTGTTTTTGTTCTTTGCTATCAATAGCGCCCGCCAGCGCTCGCAGCACTGAACATTCAAAAATGACCTGCACTGGCAATGATTGATTGAACTCGCTGCGAATATGAGCCACCAGCAGAACCGATAATAACGAATGACCACCCAACGCAAAGAAATTGGCCCCGGCACTGATTTGCTCAACAGGCAAATCGAGCAGTTTGGCCCAAATATTGGCTAGTGCCTTTTCGGTTTGGGTTACCGGCGGCTCATACTTGCCTTGCTGGGTAGCGGCATCTGGCGCGGGCAACGCTTTTTTATCGATTTTGCCATTGGGGGTTAATGGCCAATCTGTCAAAATGACAAATGCTGATGGACACATGTATTCGGGTAGGCTCGCCAGCAGGTTTTGTTTGAGCTGGGCGATTAGCCCTTGTTCATCGGCACCATTTGTATCCTTAGGCACAATGTAGGCGAGTAAACGCTGATCACCAGAGCCGCCTTCTTTTGCCATAACGATGGCAGAATCGATAAAATCAGACTGTGCTAATTGATGTTCAATTTCGCCCAGCTCGATTCTAAAACCACGGATTTTAACCTGATCGTCCAGCCGGCCAATAAAAGCGATGTTGCCATCAGGCATATAACGCACCAAATCTCCGGTTCTGTAAAGTCTATCGCCAGTACGCTCTATAAATGAATTGGCAATATATCTGTCTTGCGTGAGTGCTTCGCGGTTTAAATAACCCCGCGTAACCCCCGCACCACCCAAAAATAACTCGCCCGCCGTGCCAAACGGTGCCAACTGGCCAGCACCATCTAATATATACGCTTGGGTGTTGGTTATTGGCCGTCCGATTAATGGTTCTGCATCACCTTTTTTGGCTAGGGCAAACAATGAATAAGTGGTGTCTTCAGAGGGGCCATACAAGTTGTACACCCGCTCGACGGTGGTGTTTTCATACAGGCTATCGACCAGCACCTGTTTTAACGCTTCGCCCGCCAAATTAATGGTTACGACCGAATCAGGAATCGCTTTTTCTTTTAGTACTGCGGTAACTCCAGAGGGAACCGTGTTTATCATCGTAATATTTTGCTGTTCGTGACTTCTATCTAGCAGCGATAAAATACTATCAACGATTAAACAACACCCACCCGTCACCAACGGTGCAAACATCTCAAAAACCGACAGGTCAAAATTGACTGATGTGCTTGCCAGAACGCAGCTCAATTCGTGCGGCGTAAAGGTTTGCGCCGACCAGTGCAAAAATGTGGTGACATTTTGATGCTCGACCATCACCCCTTTGGGTTTTCCGGTAGAGCCAGAGGTATAAATAATGTGTGACAGACTTGCAGGACTTTGGCCTGGCAAAATGGCTAGATTGGTTTGTGGTAAATTTTGAGCAAAAGGTTGAGCAAGTTGAGCAAGTGACTGTCCACCGAGCTGTTCATCGAGCAGGCTTACCTGAACATTGGCTGTCGTATTGAGCTTGTCGGTTAAGGCCGATTGCGACAATAAATGCTTTAAACCGGTGTCTTGCAAAATGTAGTCTAAACGCGATTGCGGATAGTTAGGGTCAAGCGGCACATAAGCACCACCCGCTTTTAGAATGGCCATTATGCCAACTAATGTGTCTAATCCGCGAGTGACACAAATACCAACCAACGTATCAGCCTTTACGCCCTGCCCTCTTAGCTTATGGGCCAATCGGTTAGATGATTCGTTGAGCGCTTGATAGGTCAATTGCTGAGTTTCAAAAACCACAGCAATGGCATTGGGGGTTTGTTCGACCTGTGCTTCGAACAATTGATGAATAAATTGGGCTTTTGGATTTTCTTGATAAGCGGGTTCATTAAGCTGATAAATCAACTTATGGCGTTCATTGGCTGGCAGGGTTTCAATCTGAGCGACCAATTGACCAACATTGGGGTTTTCAGCGCTCACCATAGCAGCCAACAAGTTTTCATACTGGCTGGCCATCCGTTCAATCAATGCGCCATCGAACAAATCGGTGTTGTATTCAAATTCGCACTGCATAGAATCGCTAAGCGGTGAAACATTTAAACTCAAATCATACTTGGCAGTGGTTTTTTGCTTGCCCAGTGGCTGCACTGTTAAACCCGGTAAAGACAAGTTATCGAGTGGGGTATTTTGCAGCGAAAACAACACCTGAAACAAAGGCGAGTAACTCAAATTGCGCTCAGGTTTTAATTCGTCAATCAATTGTTCTATAGAAACATCTTGGTTATCAAAGGCTTTGGTGGTGATTTGACCGAATTGTTTGAGATAATCAACAATATTTTGTTCTTGATTAACTTGAGATCGCAATATCACTGTATTGGCAAAAAAGCCGATTAACGGCTCCAATTCAGGTTTGGGCCGATTGGCCGTAGGCGTGCCGACAACAATATCGTTTTGAGCAGAATAACGCGCTAACAGTAAATTAAATGCCCCCAGCATCAAGGTATATAGAGTGATGCCACATTGGCTGCCAAAGTGGTTGAGTTTATTGCTTAACTCGCTGTTTATATGAATGTATTTAGCATCGCCGTTGGTAGTTGTTTTGGCGGGCCTTGGGCGACTGTAAGGTAACGACAATAAAGCAGGTGCGTCTTTGAGTTGATTGCGCCAATAATCGATTTGTTTGCGCTGTACGTCACTACCGCTCAATGCCTGTTGCCAGTGACAATAATCACCAAATTGAATCGGCAATTCGGCCAAATCAGCGCCTTGGGCTGAACCGCCCAAAGCCAACAAAGTATAACTGCCAACTAACTCTTTTAATAAAACGCCCACCGACCAACCATCAGCAATGATGTGGTGCATGTTAATCAGCAACACATGTTCGTTGTGACCTAGCTTAACCACTGTGGCACGAATCAACCGGTCGAGTGCTAAATCAAACGGCTGATTAAAAAAGTCATTCATCAACTGCTCAAGTGACTGTCCTTCTGGTAAAAGTACCTTTTTCAGTTCAAACGGCTGCCTGTGGTTAAACTGTTGCGACACTTTACCATCGGTCTCAAAAATGTTTGCACCAAGAACATGATGGCGCTTTATTAGCTGGTCAAAACTGCTCTGCAAGCGGTCGGTATTTAACTCGCCAGACATTTTTAACGCCAGCGGTATTGAATAACCGGCGCTGGTGTCACCCAATTGTTCTACAAACCACAACCGTCTTTGGGTTTGTGCCAACGGATATACGCCATTGCTCGTCACGCGTTTGAGTTGTGGTGCGTCACTACTTTGAGAGGCTTCAAGTGTGGTGATGATCAACGCTTTATTAGCCATAATAAACTGGGTAAGTTCAGCGGTTAAAACGCCTTTGGGCCCGCGGCTTTTGAGCTTGTTGTTGTCGACATAAAGCTCAACACCTAATTCACCTAACTGATTAAACAAAGTGATAATATTCATCGGCTTTAAAACTCCAACTCTTCTAAATCGTCAACTTCTATGGCCACTGTCGCTGTCTTAACGTTTTGTAATTGAATGAGCAATTCGATTTGTGCAGCCAGTTCGCTCACTGTTTGGTTTTCGAGTAATAACTGCACCGTCAAGCTGACGCCCTGTTGCTGATTAACCCGGTTGACCATTTGAGTCGCCATCAGCGAGTTACCACCAACGCTGAAGAAACTGGTTTGCATACCAATGCTGTTCACTGGCAACAATTCTAACCACAGCGTTAATACGTCTTGCTCCATAGCTGTTGCTGGTTTGCTGTCATCGATTTGGGTTAATTGGCTCCAGCTTGGTTGGGGCAACCCTTTACGGTTGACTTTGCCATTGGGCGTTAGCGGAAATTCTGGCATGACGGTGAATACATCAGGGATCATATAATCTGGCAACATCTGCCCTAAACGTTGCTTAATATCGTCAATGTAGTTCGCATCTAGCGTGGATTGGGCAATAATGTAGGCTGCCAAAAATCCGCCGTTTGCTTTGTTCAGCAGTACTATCGACTCTCGAATATAAGGGATGTTGTTCAGCGAGAACTCAATCTCACCCAGTTCTATGCGTAACCCGCGCAGTTTTACTTGATGGTCGATTCGGCCCATGTATTCAATCACGCCATCTTTATTAAAACGCGCCAAATCACCGGTTTTATAGGCAATATCGCCCGCCACGGTGGCGCAAGGATTAGGGATAAACTTCTCTGCGGTCAAAGCAGGTCTTTCAAGATAACCCCGTGCTAAGCCAACTCCAGTAATATGCAATTCGCCACTGGCACCCACAGGCACCGGGTTTAAATGTGGGTCGAGTATTAGTAAGCCGGTATTGTTTATTGGAAATCCAATAGGCACATTGTGGCGGCCATCTTGCTCGCATTGCCAGTAACAAACATCAATGGCGGCTTCTGTAGGACCATATAAATTGTGCAATTGGCTATTAGGCAACAACTCAAAAAAACGGGTTTGCATATTGATGGTTAATTCTTCACCACTGCAAATCACTCGCCTTAAACTACTAAGAGGGCTTTTAAGTGACTGTCCTTTTAACTGTGCGTTAAGTGACTGTCCTTGAAGTTGATCAATAAACACATCTAGCATCGATGGCACAAAGTGCATTGTGGTGACTTTATGTTGGTTAATTTGCTCGGCCAAATACGCAGGGTCTTTATGGCCGCCCGGTTTGGCCATCACCAAAGTGGCTCCATACATAAGCGGCCAAAAGAACTCCCATACCGACACATCAAAACTAAAGGTGGTTTTTTGTAAAACCCGGTCAGTGGCATCTAGAGGATAGGTTTTTTGCATCCAATCTAACCGGTTCAATATCGATGAGTGACGATTCATCGCCCCTTTGGGGTTACCGGTCGAACCTGAGGTATAAATGATGTAAGCCAAATTGTCGGGCGACAGGTTACGCTTAGGGTTTTGAATATCTTTCGCACTAGCTGGCATCGTTGTTTTTTCGATATCAACAAGCTTTGTTTGCCCTGTTTCAAGCTCACTTTCAAACTGTTCACCCAACTGTGCAATGAGCAGCACTTGGGGTTTCGAATCAGCCAAAATGTAATTGATTCTGTCGATGGGATAATCTGAGTCGATTGGAATATAAGCCCCACCCGCTTTAAGCACAGCCAATAATGCAACCACCATATCGACCGACCGTAAAAGACAAATACCTACTCGACTTTCTAAACCAACATTGTACGACTTCAACACATGCGCTAATTGATTGGCCCGCTCGTTGAGTTGCTGATAACTTAACGTGATCTCATCAAACACCAAAGCAGTTGCAGCTGGTGTTTTTTGTGCCTGTTGTTCGATGATGCTGATAATATCATCGCCGTAATCAACGGCCTCA
>CALKGI010000282.1 GCA_938085045.1 uncultured Alteromonadaceae bacterium | reverse complement strand
ATCAAATTCGCGAACCGATACAGTCACTTACACACCCCACAAAACAAATAAGCCAGTCGCCACATAGGCAAAAGAAAGAATATTAACCACAAACGACAGCACAGCGCGAATTCTTGCGCTGTTATTCATGACGTTGTCGGTAATATAGTCGGTTGCTACCTGCCACATACCGATACGGGCATGAACGGATACACAACACAGGGCCAACATGGTGAAGATTTTCATTGGTAAACCTGAGAAAACGGCTTTCCAGATATCATGCGTTACCTGCTCTGTGGTGAGGAAGAAACCCATGATACACAAGGCATAGGCTGCCAAGATGAGACCGGTACCACGCAGAGAAATAAAGTCCTGGATACCATTTCGTTTGATTGCTGCCTGATTTACATCCATAACCATGCTCCTGCTGCGCCGCTGAGAATAACCCAAAGAACCAGAATGAAGTTGGCACTGTTGTTGCCCGACTCAATCTCTTCGCCATAACCCAGGTCCATAAACATGTGGCGAATGCCACCGAGCAAATGATAGATCAATACAACCAAAGTACCCCAAGCGATGAACTTGGCAATAAATGTGGTCATGAGTTCTTTAATAAAGTTGAAGCCCTCTGGTGAGCTTAAAGATTCTGACCACGCCCATACGACAAAGGCCATAGCAAATAACATTGCTACGCCTGTGACACGGTGGAGGATAGAAGCTTTGGCTGACGCAGGGAAATCGAACTGGGTGAGATCGAGATTGACTGGTCTTTGTTTTTTCACGATGTTAGTTGCCTGTTTATTGCCGTGAAGGCAAGGGTTGATGTTATGCGAAGCGTCGATTTTTTATCGACAGTTCCTATACATTAGCTCAGTTTAGACTAAAGTAATACTCTGTTCAGTCTTTAAACCGCCAATATTATATATATCCGTTAGTAAATTTACAATTTTTGTTTGATTCCAGTAACTTGGTGGCGTTTTTTTAGACACTTGATGACATTAACTTGATTAATATCATTCTTATTCGTAATTAAATTGACTTTTATGGTCGATTTAACTGTAAAATAGCCCCGCTTGCATAGATTGAACAAATTCATCAGCATATTTATGCTAAAACTATGCATATGTCTATTTATGAGAAAACAATTAGGAGCACATTTGATGGCAGCAAAAAAGGCCACCGTACATATAGATGGTATGGAACCGTTTGAACTTCCTATCTTCGAAGGCACAAATGGTACTGATGTAATCGATGTTCGCGCTTTGGGCAAACAAGGTTACTTCACTTATGACCCAGGGTTTCTTGCCACCGCTTCATGTGAATCAAAGATCACTTTTATCGATGGCGGCAAGGGCATTTTATTGCATCGCGGATATCCCATTGACCAATTGGCGATAAAATCGAACTACTTGGAACTGTGTTACTTATTGCTTGAGGGTGAATTACCCAGCAAAGAAGCCGGCGAAGCATTTGATTCAGTGATCACACGTCACACCATGATTTACCAAAAGGTCCACCGTTTCTTTGAAGCTTTTCAACATGATGCCCATCCAATGGCAATGTTGTGTGGCACCGTTGGCGCGATGAGTTCTTTCTATCATCAAGATTTAGATATTTCTGATCCAGCGCAACGTAAACGCAGTGCTTACCGTTTGATTGCTAAATTGCCAACTCTGTCGGCAATGGCATATAAATACAGCATCGGCCAACCTTTTGTTTATCCGAAAAACGATTTGTCATACGCCGGAAACTTCCTGCACATGATGTTCTCTGTTCCGGCAGAAGAATACGTTGTTAGCCCTGTTGTTGAAAAAGCTATGGATCGCATCTTTATGTTGCATGCAGATCACGAGCAAAACGCTTCAACTTCAACGGTTCGAATCGCGGGTTCCTCAGGTGCAAACCCTTATGCATGTATCGCAGCGGGTATTGCGTCTTTGTGGGGACCTGCTCATGGCGGTGCCAACGAAGCGTGCTTAGAAATGTTGCAAGAGATAGGCACAGCTGACCGAGTAGATGAGTTTGTAGCCAAGGCTAAAGACAAAAACGATTCATTCCGCTTGATGGGCTTTGGACACCGGGTTTACAAAAACCACGATCCACGCGCTACCGTAATGCGTCAAACCTGTCACGAAGTATTGAAAGAGCTGAACATTAAAGATCCTTTACTGGATGTTGCAATGGCCCTTGAAAAAGTTGCTCTGGAAGACCCGTATTTTATCGAGAAGAAACTCTACCCTAACGTAGATTTTTATTCCGGTATCATCTTAAAAGCCATCGGCATTCCACTGAACATGTTCACCGTGGTATTCGCCATGTCTAGAACAGTTGGCTGGATTGCTCACTGGGATGAAATGTTGACTCAAGAAGGTCACAAAATCAGTCGTCCTCGCCAGTTGTATACCGGTGAGTCGCATAGAGATTTTGTTCCTCAGGATGAACGATAAGTTCGATTTATCGTTTTGAAAAAACCGCCGATTGGCGGTTTTTTTGTTTGTGGGTTTGGAGATCTGTTAGGGGCTGGAGGAACGGAGGCTCCGCATGGGGGTCAAAGCAAAACAAGTGCAGGGACAGGCAAGCTGTCCACAGAACTTGTTTCTGCATTGACCCCAGCTGGTGCAGGTTTCCACCCCAATTTCACCAGCCGGGGCACTACATATTCACCGATCGCAACATCTGCGATGTATTACGCGTCAACAACTTAACCGTCGATAACAAACCAACTGACGCCACAAACACTCCGCCTATCACAGGACCCATCCACCAAATATCCCAGTGAATGGCAATATCCATGCTGAACATTTGAGTTTGCAATACGGCCAGTAATATCTCAGTTGCTATCGTTGCCATTACACCTGCAATCACCCCTATCATCAAAAACTCCAGCATTACCGCATTTTTGATTAAGCTACCTTTCGCACCGAGGGTTCGCAAAATAACAATCTCTTGCTGCCTTTCTTCTATTGATGCCTGAACTTGAGCTGTTAACACCAATACACCTGCAATAACGACTATCAACAATACAAACTCGATTGCGATAGACACCTGATCGATGGTAGATTGAATCTGGCCTATAATCGCACCAACTTCAATTACCATAATCGTCGGATAATCTCGCAAGAACTTATTAAGCGGTTGCTTTTGCTCATCGCTCACATGGAATGACGTGATGTAAGTTGCCGGAAAGTTTGCCAGTACATCATCACTAAAAATCATGAAGAAGTTAGGCTGCATGGTATTCCAATCGACAGTTCTCAAACTGGTAACTTTGGCTTTGTACTCTTGTGCACCAATCAAAAACGTCAAGTTACTGCCCAGTTTTATGTCCATTCGTTCTGCAACTTTTGATTCTACAGACACCTCTGCCTTTGAATCAGCTTTCAACCATTGTCCCTCAGCAATTTCGTTACCTTTGGGTAAATCACTGCGCCAAGTCATATTAAGCTCACGGCCAATACCTTGCCTGCCACCCGCATCACTTTTGTCTTCTTTTTCTTTGCTGACAAATTGAATTAAACGTTCATCGTCAACGCCAACCAAGCGACCTCTAACAATAGGGAACAGTCCTTCGGTATGAATATCTTGCTGGGTAAGTAGCTTTTTAACTTCAGCCAATTCAGCTCCCGTCACATTAGCCAAAAAGTGGTTCGGTGCATCTTTGGGAAGCTGATTTTGCCATTCGCCAATAATGTCATTTTTTAGTATCGACAATGACAATAACAAATGAATTGCGATGGTAAAGGTGATCAGCTGCACGCTGTTGGCCCTAACCCGGCGTTTAATCGACGCCATCGCCAGATGAAATGGATTAGATGGCCGCACACCAATCGCACGACCAGCATTGACGAACAAACGACTAACCAATAACAAAACAACAATCAAAGTCGCGCCAACAATAAACAAAGTAGCACTAATTTTAAGCGACTGGCTATAACCCCACATCAACAGAAAAACAGTCAAGCCAGAAACAATTAAGTAACCCCAATTATTTTTTGCCATGTCGCCTTCGTTTCGGCGTAATACCCTAAGTGGCGGAATATTAAACAGCTGCAACAACGGATACAAAGAGAACATTAATGAGCAACTAATGCCTGTTACTACCGCCATCACAAACGGTTTGGCGCCAAGTTCAGGTAATGGTTTGGGCAAAAAATCTTTCACCATTTCGAATACCACGCTTTGAATGCCATAACCAATGGCCAAACCGGCAATCACGCTCATTAACGTTAAGAAAATCAAATGAGTGACATAGATTTGACGCACTTGTTTTGAACTGGCACCAAGGGTTTTAAAAATGGCCACCGGGTCATAATGACGCTGGCAATAACGCTGGGCTGCAACCGCAATAGCAACAGCCGCTAAAATAACGCCTAATAATCCAGCCAACAACAAAAATGACTCAGCCCGTTCGAGTGCGTTAGTCACTGGCGATTGGCGGTCTTTAACGCCATACCAGCGTTGATTGTCGAGCAACTGTGGCTCAACCCAGTCAGTTAATGCCTTAACATTATCTTCTTCACCAGCAAACAAATAACGATATGTAATACGACTACCCGGTTGAATGACTTCAGTCATCGGCACATCCGCGTAATTCATCATCACCCTAGGGTTTTGATTAAACGGATTAAAGCCGCTATCAGGCTCTTCAATCAATACGCCAGTGACTTTAAATTTGGCAGCACCAACTTCAAGCTCTTTGCCAACAGCGATATCTAAAACATCAATAACTCGTCTTGATACCCAAACCTCGCCCCTAGCTGGAGCGCCTTTGAGTCGTGTTTGTTCACCAAAAGGTGAATCACTGAGTACTAACTGGCCGCGCAACGGGTGCAATTCTGTTACCGCTTTAACGCCTGCTAGTTGGAGCTCATCGTTATAAAAAACCATGGAGCTAAACGTAATGTGTTTGGCTTGGCGCAATCCATCAAGCGGTGCATCAGCAAAATAATCTTCAGCCAATGCATTGGCACTTTGCAGCACTCGGTCGGCAGCAATAAAGCTGGCACTTTTTTGCAAAATCGCGTCTTGAATACGGCTTGAAACCGATGACAAAGAAAACACAGACAACACAGCCAACGTTATGGCAATAGCGATTATCGTCAGTTCACCCCGTCCGAGCTCGCGCTTGAAAAGTCTCAGGGCTAATTTAAACCACATTGGTTTGGCTTCCTTGTTCTGTTTCGGTCAGTTCACCGTCACACATTCGCAAAATTCGCTCGCAACGCCCGGCCAATTTATCGTCATGAGTGACCAACACCAGTGTTGCACCGTACTGCTGGTTCAATTCAAACAACAAATCTTCAATCATGTGGCCGTTTTTGCCATCAAGATTGGCTGAGGGTTCATCAGCAAATAGAATTTTGGGTTTGGTGATAAACGCTCGGGCGATAGCAACACGTTGTTGCTCACCACCAGAGAGTTGATTAGGAAAGTGTGAAACTCGGTCGCCTAGTCCTACTCGCTCTAATAATTCTTCAGCCATTTGTTTGGCGTTGTCTTTACCTGCCAATTCAGCGGGCAACATCACGTTTTCAAGTGCGGTTAAACTTTGAACCAGCATGAAGGCCTGAAAAATAAACCCGACGCTTTTCCCGCGCAGTTGGGCGCGCTGCTCTTCGTTAAACTGATGAATAGGTTCGCCATCGAGATAGATTTCACCCTTCGATGGACTGTCTAATCCAGCGAGTAAACTCAGCAGCGTTGATTTGCCTGAACCAGATGCACCGACGATAGCAATTGACTCGCCGGGCTTGACAGCGAAGCCAATGTCGCGAAGGATATGCAAGTCATTGTCATTAACAGCCACATGTTTCGAAAGGTTTTTTACTTGTATGATATTCAAATTAGATATTTCAGCCATTTTTAAAGGGTTCTATTTTCGTTGCCTAATCATTACGTTGGGTCTACTGAGCTACATTCCAAGCAGTTTCGCCGATACCCGTATATTAATCCTCGGAGACAGTTTAAGTGCAAGCTATTCAATGCAACAAAAAGACGGCTGGGTGTCGTTACTGCAACAGGTATATAACGAGCGTAAAGAGGGCATAATATTGCTCAACGCCAGTATCAGTGGTGAGACTACAGCAGGCGGTTTAGCTAGGTTTGATAAGATTTTAGACACTCAAAAACCCGATGTAGTATTAATAGAATTAGGTGGTAATGATGGCCTTCGTGGCTTCCCGCCCAAAAAAGCCAAACAGAATTTGTTACAAATTATCGAAAAAGCCAAAGCCAAAGATATTTTACCTGCGTTGATGCAAATCAGGATCCCACCTAACTTTGGCAAACGTTACACCCAAATGTTTGAGGGCATTTATCCCAAACTGGCTGAACAAACCAAAGTCGCTTTGGTGCCATTTTTTATGGAAGTAGTGGTAGTTAAATCAGGTATGGTATTACCTGATGGCATTCACCCCAATAAAAAAGCCATGCCGATAATTCGGGATTTTATGGATAAAGAGATTTTAAAGTTGATTGGTAAATAGGACTACAACAGGGTTTTTCTGACATAGGGTTTAACCATTCCTTGCTTGACTTCCTCGGTTGCAAGTAAGGTTTCCCTTACAAATTCATACGGCAAATCAAGGTTATCAGCTGCTGCACGCGTAACTTTAAACTTTATTTGATTTTCTTCATCTTCCATAAATTCCGCCTTGATATTGACATATAGTTAAGTAACAAAATCAATCCTACCACACATTGATATGTTGTAGAGTACACTTTACTCGTAGGCTCTATTCGAGCAAGAATTTGAAAGAAAACCCACGCATAGGGTGCTACTGTTATTCTAAACTCAAGTTTAAGGATTCGATATGACCTGCAAAAAATGGCAAACCCTGTTACAGACTATTGCCTTCACAACAGTCACCGCATTAACTCCAATCACTGCTACTGCTGAAGATACAATGAATATTCAACGCCAATCCGCCAAAGCACCAGCACAAACCAGTCAATTTGCTGGGTTAGTAGGTAACTGGAAAATAGATGATTCTTATCTCGATAAAGACGGTAAATGGCAGCCTGCCGGTGGTGCACAGTGGAAGTTTTACTGGATACTTGGCGGCACAGCCATTCAAGATGATTGGATATCGCCTGCGCTTGATAAACCAGCCCCCAAAGCGGGCAGACAGTTCGGCACTAATATTCGAATTTATAACCCCGCGCAGAATCGCTGGGAAATGGCTTGGGCATCGAATTCGGGTAGAAAGATAGACACTTTTAACGCGGTAGCCGAAGGTAAAAGTGTGGTAATGAGTGGCTTTTTTAACGGCGCGGACTCGCGTATTACATTTTTTAATATCAAACCGCAATCCTTCGACTGGAAGCTAGAGCAACAAGATAAGAAAAGCGGCAAATTTAATGAAACCTACCGAATCAAGGGCAAGAGAATTAAGCACTAGAACACCAAAAACCTTATTTAAGAACAAAAAAGTCAAAAGATTCTTCACCACAGAGGTCACAGAGTACACAGAGAAAAAAGAAAAGCAGATGCTAACCAATTGTTTTTGACTTTGCTTTTCTGCGTGTCCTCTGGGTTCTCTGTGGTTATATTCTTTTAAAGAAAAAAGACACTCATCCTATAGTTAATAAAAACAAGATTTAACAAAGCAAGAATAAAATAGATGCCAATTATTTTTATATATTCAATTAGTTGTATTTTTGTTCTGATACAAAAATGCATTATCTACTAGGTTTTAATCTGCATTGCCTTGGCGTTCAATCACTTTAACTTCTTCCCACAAACCATCCATTTGTTCGAGCGTGCTGCCTTCTAGCGTTCTACCTGCCTCTTTAGTCATAAGTTCGACCTGCTTAAAACGCCGTTCGAACTTTCGATTAGCCGCTCGTAATATGGCCTCAGGGTCATGTTTGAGGTATCGAGTTACGTTGGTCAACGCAAAAAATAAGTCTCCCAACTCTTCACCAAGGGCATCATTGTCTACGTCTTTGGCGGCAAGCTCTTCTTCTACTTCATCGATTTCTTCTCTGACCTTAAGCAGCGCACCCGCTACATCTGGCCATTCAAAACCAACAGTCGCACAGCGTTTTTGTAGTTTGTTAGCACGGGTTAGAGCGGGTAAATTGTGCGGCACGTTTTCAAGTAAACTGACTTCTTGTTGCGCTTTTTTCTCGCGCTCTTTTATTTTTTCCCGCTCCCAATTGGCACTAACTTGTGCGTCTGTTTCAAAGGTTTTGTCTGAAAAAATATGCGGATGACGACGAGTAAGTTTTTCACAAATACCGGCAACAATATCGTCAAAATCAAAGCGTTTTTGTTCTTTGCCCAATTGCGCGTAAAACACCACCTGAAACAGTAAATCACCCAATTCACCTTTAAGTTCGTCGTAGTCTTCAGTTTCGATGGTGTCGGCCACTTCATAGGCCTCTTCGAGGGTGTGGGGCACAATGCTTTTGAATGTTTGTTTTAGATCCCACGGACAGCCGTTTTGTGGGTCTCGCAACTTGGCCATAATGGTTAGTAGTTCTTGCATACTTGTTTGTGGCATTTGTGACCTCTGTCGTTGTTACCTTAAAGTCAAAAGCTTCACACGGAGGCACGGTGACACGGAGGTTCACGGAGAAAAAAACCAAAAGAAAAAATAGATAAGAGTAATAAAATAAATAGGTAAGAATATTTTGTTCAAATGATTACCTTCTAATGTTTTTAATCTTCCTCTGTGAACCTCCGTGTCTCCGCGTCTCCGTGTGAGAGCTTTTAATCTCTTAATCTTCTAATTGCTAAGCCGCTTAGCTTCAATCACGTTCTCAACCTGCGAAAGTTTGGCTAAGATATTGGTTAAATCATCCATGTTGAAAATCTCAATATCTAAGTCAATCAAGGTCAAACCACGTTTATTGTCCTGATGGCTTTTCACATTAATCACGGTGATCTTTGCATTGGCCAACACTGACGTGACGTTTTTCATCAAGTTGTTGTCGCTGCCTATCACTCGAATACCCAATGAATAACCGCCAATATAGTTTTCTTCCCACTCGGTTTCAATCACTCTGGCGGGCGCTTCGTCTTTAAGTCTTTTAAACTGCTCACAATCTTCACGATGGATTGCAATGCCCCGCCCCTTGGTGATGTAACCGTAAATTAGGTCGCCCACCACAGGTTGACAACAATTAGCCATGTGTGACATCAAATTACCCACGCCTTGTATTAACACTTGTCCGGTTTTGTTGGCCCCTTTGTTATAAGAAGAGGCTGAACGCTGTTTTAAGCGAGGGTCAATTTGCGGCTCTTCTTCTTTTTTAAACAACCCCTGAACAAAGTTAACCACTTGGTTTATTCGAACATCTCCACCGCCAATAGCCGCGAGTAAATCTTCCATGCTATGCACGTTAAAACGCTCTATCGCAGGCTCTGCATCTTTAAGGGTTAAATTAAGCTTAGCCAATTCGGCTTCGAGCAATTCTTTACCGCTTTGGCCGTGTTTGTCTTTGTCTAGTTGTTTGAACCAGTGATGCACCTTGGCTCGGGCGCGAGGCGACTTAACAAATCCGAGATTTGGATTAAGCCAATCACGGCTAGGGTTGGGCTGCTTGGAGGTCAATATTTCGACCTTGTCACCAGTTTTCAATTCATATGTGAATGGCACAATTCGGCCAAACACTTTGGCTCCAATACACCGATGGCCCACCATCGAATGAATGTAATAGGCAAAATCTAATGGTGTAGCCCCTACAGGCAAGTCAAAAATATCGCCTTTGGGCGTGAATACATAAACCCTGTCTTCAATTACCTGATGTTTAAGCTCTTCAGTGATGTCGACGTTGTCGGCTACCTCTTCTTGCCACTGGAGCAGCTTTCGCAGCCAATCCATTTTTTCGTCATAACCACTTGAACGGCTCGGTAAAGCACCAGCTTTGTATTTCCAATGAGCCGCTACGCCAAGCTCAGCGTCTTGATGCATTTGAGCAGTTCTGATTTGTACTTCGATGGTTTTATTTTCAGGCCCAAAAATCACCGTGTGAATAGACTGATACCCATTACGTTTGGGGGTGGCAATATAGTCTGAAAACTCACTAGGTAGGTGTTGCCAGTTGGTATGTATCACCCCCAAAGCACCATAACAGTCTTGTATTTTTTCGGCGATAATCCTAACCGCACGAATGTCATACAATTGGTCAAACTGGTAGTTCTTTTTGTCCATCTTTTTGTAGATGCTGTAAATGTGTTTTGGTCTGCCGTCTACCTCTGCCTTAATATCAAGTTCGGTAAGTTTGGCCTGAGCATCGCTAACAAAATCAGCCATGAATTGTTCACGGCCAAGGCGCTTGTTATCTAACATTCCGGCAATGGCTTTGTAGTCTTTGGGGTGCAAATAGCGAAATGACAGGTCTTCCATTTCCCACTTGAGTTGACCTATGCCTAGCCTATTAGCCAGAGGCGCAAACACACTGGCGGTTTCTTTGGCAGCTAATACCTTTTCTTCTTCTGGGGCATTTTTTACCAATCGCAAGTTACATATACGCTCGGCCAATTTAATGACAATTGAGCGTACATCTTCGACCATAGCCATCAACATGCGCCGAATATTATCAACATGCAATTCAGACCGATTGGTGCTGCCACTTTGAATGTCGGTGATGGCGTCCATTTTATCTACGCCAGTCAACAAAATAAAAATGTCTTTGCCAAAACGCTTTTGAATCAACTCGTCTTTAACCAGTTTTTCGATAAATATGGGAAAAATAAGCGCAGTGATCAGAGAATCAGGATCCATACTAAGTTCAGCAAGTATTTCGACCATCTCGCAGCCTTTTTCAACCAACTCAGGCACGTCT
>CALKGI010000281.1 GCA_938085045.1 uncultured Alteromonadaceae bacterium | reverse complement strand
CACCATGGTAATGACCGCTGTCCACAACGGAACTGTCGCATTAATAATTGAAGTAAATCCGGCAGTAAAGGTTATCGCGGCAAAAGCAAGCAAACAAAAAGGCACCGCAGAATTGCCTAGGCCGACCACAAAGATGGGCTTAAAGTGACGTTTGATATCGGGTAAACCTTTTTTGAGCAGCAACAGCGGCAATAGGCACAATGTGCCAATAGTGACGCGCAGCGCCATCAAGGCAATGGCACCAAACTCAGGCACAGCAACCCGAATGAGCATAAACGAACCGCCCCAAAGTATTGCCAACAGCACCAATTCAAAAACATCGCGCAATTTCATTTGCTAACCCCCGATTTAAAGAGCCGCCATTATCGACGATAAAACTGGGCATTGATAGCTGGAAATGGCAGTGGCATTCACCTTGAGCCGAATAACCCAAGTATCCGTTATGGCTGAGCCCTAAATTCTAAACCTGAACAAGCACCAAATACCCGGCAACCCCAATCAAACTGCCGCCCATCAAACGATTGAACATCATTAGTTTTTTAGGCGATTGCAACACTCGGCTAATTTTGCTGCCTACCAATGCCCAAGCTGAAATTGACGCATAACAAATCACAAAATATAGGGTGATAAATACCAATAACAGCAAAGGCGCTTCTCCAAGACCAAAAGCCGACACACCTGCCAAACAAGCGACCCAAGCTTTTGGGTTTATCCATTGAAATGCAAAACCTTGGTAAAATGTTGGCCGGTTTTGTGATTCAACTGATATATCTGAGTTCGAAGTCATTACTTTAAAACCCATATATGCGATGAAGGCACTGCCGGCATAACTTAAAATTTGCAAAAATAATGGGCTTTGTGCACCGACAGAACCAATGCCAAGGCCAACCAGCAATAACAGCAGGGTAAATCCTATGGTTGCTCCACTGATAAAGGGTATCGATTGCCTGAAACCATAATTGACCCCGCTCGACAGGCAAATTAAATTGACGGGTCCTGGAGATACCGACATCGAAAGTGAAAACAAACACATGGCAAAAATAATAGACATAACCGTTCCTGCTTGGTTAAAAGTTAGTGAGTAAGTCGCTATCATAATTCAAGTTGTCGTGTATGATTAGCTGTTATAATTCATATTAATTGTTCTAAAAACTTACATTATGATTGACGAATTAAGAGCGATGGCATTGTTTGCCGAAACCATCAAACAGGGGTCGTTTCGGGGTGCAGCAAAAGTGTTGAACCTGTCACCTTCGGTGGTCAGCTATCAAATCAGCCAGTTAGAACAGCGCCTTGGTAGCGCACTGATTTACCGTTCAACTCGAAAGTTATCGCTGACCCACGAAGGTGAAGTGTTATATCAGCACGCACTGAAAATGCTCGACTGTGCACAGCAAGGCCTGAGTAAAGTAACTGCGAATGCACAACAGCTCACGGGTAAACTGACCATCACTTTGCTTGCGGCGCTTATTCGTTCGCCGCTCAACCAAAAAATAGCGCAATTTTGTCAACGACATCCTCGATTGAAACTCAACATCATTTACACAGACTCCACCCAAGATTTGATTGCCAACGGCATTGATTTAGCCATTCGTTCGGGCGAGTTGCCCGACAGTGCACTCAAAGCTCGGCGCATTGGGCAAATAGAGCGAAAGCTAGTGTGCTCAAAAGGTTATTTGGCAACGAAAACCAAGCCTAAACACCCGCAAGATTTGGCTAGTTGGCAGTGGGTTAAATTGGCGATGTTGCCTGCGGCCAGAACATTAGTAAAACCGGGTCGTGAGCCTGAGTTAGTACAGTTTGAAAGCAATGTGAGCGTTAACAATGTTGAGGCCATGCACCAAATGACTGTATTTGGACTTGGTGTGTCGACACCTTCAGACTTTTTGGTAAAAGCGGGTTTGAACGATGGCAGTTTGGTTGAATTATTGCCCGATTGGCAGGTACCGCCTGTGCCGCTTCATGCTATTTGGCCTGCGAATGTGGCGCAAGGTAGCAATGCTAGGCGGTTGCTTGAGTTTCTTGTAGCGTAATGAGTTTTCGGTTTTATTGATAACCTACAAAAGGTAGACAAAGGGGTCTACCGCTACAGTGTTATTTTCGATTCACATTTCCCTAAAATAACTGTTCAAATAAGACCGCAATGACGGTATCCTTTGTGCCCTCAAATGGCCAGTGGACTCACAGAATGTCGTTAATCGTTAACAACCAAAAAGAATCTGAAAAGTTAGTTGCGTTATATGACCAGTGCACGGCAGATGAACAAACCGTTATGCGGGTACTAGCGGTAATATTTGAGCCCGTCAACCAAACCACGCTTAACCGAATACTCGAAGCGCTGTCCATCAAAAAGGCCTTGGCCGATAGCTCTAAAGTGCTAAAGATAAACGGGCCGATTAAAAACTCACTGTCTCGTATGGGTTTGTTAATCATCACTCAAAGTAACATCAGTATACCCAAGCAACTAATGCAGGCATTAACTGTTAAATGCCGCGAACTCGACGATTTGGCTGGCGTATATAAATCCATTTACATTGAATTACCGCTTACTCCACGATTTCATGCCTATTACGTCACGCCAGTGCAAAAAGAACGGCAAGTGCGGGAACAGTTTTACCTGCAAAACTGGGAAAACTTATTGCCCATGTTGATGTCAGACGACAACCCAGATTATGAAGATTACAAAGCGGTATCGTATCTATCCCATTGTTTGTTTTATCCCTACAATCAGGCAGAATTTGACGAATTACCATTTGCTATCAGAGCCATAGCGGTTGAACAGTTGATGAATCAATTGCGAGAAGAACGCAAAGAACATGGTGAAATCATTGTGTTGTTGCATCGTTTAGTTGATGACCCCAGTTGTCATGACAGCACAAAGTGGTTGTTGGCAGAGCACTACTTATTGACCGAACAACTCGATAAAGCGGCACAATTGATCAAACAAATGCCAACTTCACTGGGCAGTTTAATGCTGTCGGGTTGGCTGGCTTTTGCTCAGGGCAAAATGGATTTATGCATTTCATTGTTTGAACAATGCAAAGTGGTTAAAAACAAAGTTAAACGTCGCACCCGTCAATATGTCGGTGGCGTGCCCGGTATATTTTATGCCTTGGCGTTGCTAAAAACTGGCTACGAGGGCGAACCTGGACGATTAAATCAATTAATCATTGAAGCTGGCAATGTCGAAGTCGACAAAAAATATGAAAGCGAAGACAAGCAGTGTTTTGTTTGTTTGGGCGCGATGGGCAAAATTGTTAGCGGCAAAAATGTCGACGAGTTCTTTTATGATTTACGATTCCAGCGCTATCACGAAGGGTTCGGTTTTCAATGGGGTGTATTGCTCAGCGCATTGTCTTACGCATGGCAAGACAAGCCTCTGCCGGGTCACTACATTACTACCTTAAAAAAGTACTTTGAATTGGCTTATCAGGCAGGTGATCATATTTACGCCAGAGCCTCTGCTAGATTATTGAACAGGGGTGCTAACCCACATCTACCCGCCCGAAACTTTTTACACAACCACTGGACCAAAGCGACTGACCTGTTTGATTTGCTTAAACCCAAAGAAAAATGGTTACAAGCACTAGATCAATTAATCGCGCTTGATGTAAAAGCAGTTGACGATAAAGCTCAGCCAGTCGACAAACAGGTTCGCATGTCGTGGTTTGTTCGTGACGACGAGTTTGGCCATAAACTCGAAGCCCGTGAGCAAAAAAAGGGCAAAAAAGCATGGACCAAAGGCCGTGTTGTCGCCTTAACCCACCTTTTTGAACGTCCAGAAGAGTACGACTATTTAACTCCCGCCGACCAAACCATTCTCCAATCAATCAACAAAGAAGTTGAACGCAGTTACTATGGTTATGGCAAAGACAGTTATTCGTTGGTCGGTTACAGTGCCTTGCGCGCCTGCGTTAATCACCCGCATATTTTTATGGCCGACAATATCACCCAGCCCATTGAGGTGGTGACTGGCGACCCTGAGTTGCTGATCACCGAATCGGGTAAAGGGTTTAAAGTCTTTATGCCCGGTATGCCAGATGACATTGATGATTTGGAAAACACTTATAGTTTTGAACACGAAACCGGTAACCGTTATCGGCTGGTGCAGTTCAATCAAAAGCATCGCCAAATAGCGCAAATTGTTGGCGAAAAGGGCATTAGTATTCCTAAAAATGCCAAAGACAAAGTGATTCAAAGCCTTAAGGCCGTTGCACCGTTACTCAACATTCAGTCAGACATTGCTGGCATTGGTGAGGTCGACACCGGCATTGAACAAGTCGAAGCCGACAGCAAACTGTATCTCAACATTCAACCATCGGGTGGGGGGTTGTTGATGGATTGTCATGTGCAGCCACTTGGCGAAAATGGGCCAATTCTTATTCCTGGCTCAGGCAATTCTATGGTTGTTGCACAAATAGACGGTAGCAGGTTAGCCACCAACCGAGATTTAGACATTGAAAAACAACAGTTTGACCAGCTGCAAGCCATTTGCCCAGTGTTTCAATACATGCATAATCATCAACTGGCGTTAGATGACCTTGAAGAAGCGCTGAACTGTCTTGAAATGCTTGAAGTGATTCATGCCAGCGACGAAGACCCCAACATTGTATTGCAATGGCCCAAAGGTCAGGCGGTTAAATTGAGCCAAACAGCCGATCATTCACAAATGAAACTCACCATAGGTAAGCAAAAAGACTGGTTTGCTTTACAAGGCGAATTGAACGTTAATGGCGAAGACGTGATTGAGCTGAAAAATTTGCTCAAATTAATTGCCAGTAGCTCAGGGCGATTTATTCCGCTGGCAGACAACAAATTTTTGGCCCTAACCGAACAATTACGTAAGCAACTTGATGATATTGCAGGTATCACAGTCGATGGCAAGTTTCACGCTTTAGCGGCACCTGTGATTGATGAAGTGATGCAAGGTATGAAAGTCAAAACCAACAAAGCGTGGCAGCAACAACTCAAACGCCTTAAAGAATCTTTTGCCCTACAACCTCAATTGCCGCCTACCTTAATGGCCAATTTACGTGATTATCAAAAAGATGGATACGATTGGGCGAGCCGATTGTCTCATTGGGATGGCGGAGCTTGCCTAGCTGATGACATGGGTCTGGGTAAAACCATACAAGCGTTGGCCGTCATTTTGGCTCGTGCTGCACAAGGGCCGACATTGGTGTTAGCACCCACCTCGGTGTGTTTTAACTGGCAAGACGAGTCGCTAAAATTCGCGCCAACCTTAAAGGTTAAATTATTCAGTAGTGGGTCGAAAAAAGACCGCAGTAAAGTGCTTGAAGGTTTGGGCGCTTTTGACGTTATTGTGTGCAGTTATGGATTGTTGCAAACCGAAGGCGAGCAACTGAGCAAAGTTAAGTGGCACACCATGATAGCCGATGAAGCACAGGCCATTAAAAACCCAGCAGCCAAACGCACTCAAATGGCGATGAGGCTTGAAGCTGACTTTTCGATGATCACCACCGGCACGCCAATAGAAAACAATCTCACTGAGTTGTGGAGCTTATTTCGCTTTATCAATCCGGGGTTACTCGGCTCGCTAGAACAATTTGGTCATCGGTTTTCAGGCCCGATAGAAAATGATCCCGGTGGTGAAGAAAGCAAAGCCGCAAGCCATGCACTACGTAAGCTAATAAGCCCGTTCATATTAAGACGCTTAAAATCTGAGGTGCTGACCGAATTGCCTTCAAGAACCGAGATTAATCTACACGTCGAAATGAGCGAAGAAGAAACGGTCTTTTACGAAGCATTGCGACAAAAAGCCATGGAAACCATTGAGGCCTCAAAAGATGAAAAAGCCGGTCAAAAGCGGATCAAGATTCTCGCCGAATTGATGCGCTTGCGCCGTGCCTGTTGCCACCCATCATTGGTGGTTGCCGATTCTCCTATCGCCGGGTCAAAACTCAAAGTTTTTGATGGTTTGATTGATGAGTTAAAACAAGGCAATCACAAAGCGTTAGTGTTCAGTCAGTTTGTTGGCCATTTGGCGATTTTGCGCGAGCACCTTATTGCTAAGGGCGTGAGCTTTCAATACCTCGACGGCAGTACGTCTGCGCCTAACCGTAAAAAAGCTGTAAATGCCTTTCAGGCAGGCGAGGGCGATTTGTTCTTAATCAGCCTTAAAGCGGGTGGGGCGGGTTTGAATTTGACGGCGGCAGATTATGTCATTCATATGGACCCTTGGTGGAACCCGGCGGTAGAAGATCAAGCATCAGACAGGGCGCATCGTATGGGGCAGACTCGTCCGGTAACGATTTACCGCCTGATCACCCAAAACACCATAGAAGATAAAATTGTTGCGCTACATCAGCAAAAAAGAGATTTAGCTAACAGCCTGCTTGAGGGAACGGATTCTGCGGGGAGTTTGAATTATGACGATATGTTGAATTTGTTGAAGAATGGATAAGGGCAATCACGGGAGATTGCCCCTACGATTGCCAAATCGTGCATTTGCGACAAGCTAGTGTTTACCTAGCCCAAGGGTCGGCCATTAATTTTGTCACCAGCCAATTACCTTTACGTTTCTCCAATTTGACCGTGCGCATATCTGAAACCTTGCCACCTTGAAAGGTGCCTGTAAATACCAATACTATTGTGGCTTTTTCACCGTAGGTTTCACGTAAATTACGGCCTTTGTCGACTTCTATTTCGACATTATCAAATTGCATATTGAACATATTGCGGGTAACCGCGTTGATACTGCCGTGACCTTGGATGATTCTTTGCATTTTGGGCGAGGCATATTTTTGCATTTCTTTGAGGTCTTTGGTGTCATATACCGAATAGAAAAATTTCTTTGCTGTATATTCCGGAGAACTCCCTTCTTCTTTGACCGTTTTTTCACCGCCTGAACAAGCGCTAAGTAAAGATATCAAGACAATTAAAAATGGGGTTAATATGCGTTTAATCATGAGGATAAAGCCTTAAATGAGTATGCTACAAGTTTGCTGTGCCCTTTGCTGTTTGTAAAGGTTTTGCGTTAAAAAATGTGAAATTTAATGCTACAATAGCGCCAAATTTTTTGATGAGACATTTTTGCTATGCAGTTTACCGGCTCCGATTCTTATATTGCCAATAAAGACCTTCAACTGGCTGTTAACGCTGCCATTACTTTGGAAAAACCGCTGTTGATTAAAGGCGAACCGGGTACCGGCAAAACCATGCTGGCCGAAGAGTTAGCCAAAGTGCTGGGCACAGAGCTGATTCAGTGGCACATTAAATCGACCACCAAAGCCCAACAAGGTTTGTATGAGTACGATGCAGTATCAAGATTGCGCGATTCACAACTGGGTGACGAAAAAGTTTACGATATAGCGAACTACATAGTAAAAGGCAAAATGTGGCAGGCTTTCACCGCTGAAAAACGGCCAGTATTGCTGATTGATGAAATCGACAAAGCCGATATCGAATTCCCTAACGACTTGCTGCTAGAACTCGACAAAATGGAGTTTTACGTTAACGAAACCCGCGAGCGAATAGTCGCTAAACAGCGCCCAATTGTGATTATCACTTCAAATAACGAAAAAGAATTACCAGATGCTTTTCTAAGACGCTGCTTCTTTCACTACATACAATTCCCCACAAACGATGAAATGCAGGCCATTATTGATGTGCATTACCCCAACGTTAAGCAAAACCTAGTAACTCAAGCATTAGAAGTGTTCTTTGCGACCCGTAATGTGAATGGCATAAAGAAAAAACCATCTACCTCTGAGTTACTTGATTGGTTGAAGCTATTGATGGTTGAAGATATCTCCCCTGAATATTTACATGACAAGAGTTCAAAAGGTGGGTTAATGCCGATGTTTGGTGCGCTGCTTAAAAACGAGCAGGATGTGTCTTTGCTTGAAAAACTGGCGTTTATGTCGCGCCGTTAAAGATTACTAAGTAGGAACGAGCGCCAGCTCGCTCCTACCAATACAATTGCCAATAAATTCCAATCACCGCATTTACCGCCCCCAGAACCTTAATAAATTGAACAGGATTAGACACTTAGTGCATTTGGCTTGTATAGTTGGGCTGAATGATAAGTTAAAACAGCGTTCTTTTTAAAGGAAACTGGCAATGACAACACTGCAAAAACAAAAAATAGTGATAGCGCTGATTGGCTCCAGAGGTGATATTCAGCCGGGTTTGGCGTTGGGGCAAGCCTTAACTCAAAGAGGGCATGAGGTAACAATTGCCACCACCAAAGGGTTTAATGCGTTGATAACCCCTTATGGTTTGAATGTGGTTGAGATAGCCGATGTATCGCTTGATGACATTATTTACAGCCCCGAGGGCAAGGCGCTTATCAGTAAAACCCGAGGTAAACCGCTAGTATATGCGATGCAACTTATTAAGCTATTGAAACCCAATATGTTTACGGCTTTTGCAAAGTTAACTGATTTGTGTGAAGGCCAAGATGCTTTGGTTCATAACAATTTAGTGGTGTTTGCAGATGACATTGCCCAGAAGCTGGCTATTCCTGCTTATTCATTGGCTTCGCAGCCACCAAACGTTAAGGTTGCAACAGATAAAAATAAGCTGGGTTTTAAGTTCAAAACATTTACCCGCACTAAAGTGATGAATGTGGT
Organism: uncultured Alteromonadaceae bacterium; assembly: GCA_938085045.1. Taxonomy (GTDB): domain Bacteria; phylum Pseudomonadota; class Gammaproteobacteria; order Enterobacterales; family Alteromonadaceae; genus JABSOG01. The sequence goes on along the minus strand of CALKGI010000281.1, from coordinate 7,071 downwards.
GATTAACAAACTGGCCAACGAATTTAGAAAGAACCTACTGCAATTGAAGAAAACGGCGTTATTTAAAGACAAGTTAAAAAACAAGACCACTTTGTTGGCTGTTAGTGATTTGGTTTGTAAGGATGACTTTGGCCAACAATATATCAAAACTGGGTTTATGTATGGTCAAAACCTGTCACAAGAGGTTGTGCCTATTGCATTGGTTGAATTTTTATCGCCAGATTTTTCAACTGTTTGCATCACTTTCGGCGCTATGGTGCCGGGCAATGTTGACCAAGCCAGCGCACTATTGTCGGCAGCGGTAAAGCAGTTGCCATATCAATTTGTATTCATTTCTAGCTGGATAAAATTAGACGATGACGTCGATAACGCTTTTGTGATCCCAAGCGTTTCTCATGAATGGCTGTTACCAAAAGTTGATGCTTTTGTTCACCATGGCGGGGCGGGCACAACAGCCGCGGCATTAAGGGCTGGGGTGGCCAATTTCGTTTGTCCTTTTATTGCCGACCAACCGTACTGGGGACGTTGCGTTTATGCGCTTGGCATTGGGCCCGAAGCGGTGCCTTTTAATCAGTTGACTGAACAAGTGTTGGTCGACAAAGTTAAAGAACTGATTACGACGGTTTCGTTTAAAGACAAAGCGACTGAAATGGCGCAACTTATTGAAGCGCAAAACGGCGCTGTAGTGGCTTCAATGCACATAGAAGAGGATTTGCTTAGACGTGACTGATGCCTTAAAATGCGGGCATCTTATGTCACGCCGCCACTCCGGTTAGGAACAGTATGCTGGTTGAATTTTTTCTTTGTTTGCGCAAACACCGGGTACCTTGCACGTTAAGGGAGTTGCTTGATTTAATCAACGCACTAAAAAAACAGGTGATTTTTGCTGATGTTGAAGCTTTTTATACGCTCTCAAGGTTGATTTTGGTCAAAGATGAGGTGCATTACGATAAATTCGACAGGGCGTTTGCTGAGTATTTTGACAACGTGCAAAGCGTTGATTTATTTGATGAATCGATTCCACAAGATTGGTTACGTAAAGAGTTCGAAAAGCATTTAAGCGCCGAGGAAAAAGCCCAACTTGAAGCCATGGGCGGCCTCGACAAACTGCTCGAAACCCTCAAAGAACGTCTCAAAGAACAGCAAAAGCGCCATGCTGGCGGCAACAAATGGGTGGGTACTGGCGGTACTTCGCCATTTGGTGCTTATGGATATAACCCCGAGGGAATACGCATTGGGCAAGATGGTAATCGCTCGTTTAGGGCGGTTAAAGTGTGGGATAAACGCGAGTTTCGTAACTTCGATGCCGACACCGAAATTGGCACTCGTAATATGAAATTGGCGCTTAAAAAACTGCGTAAATTTGCCCGAACTGGCGCCAGCGACGAGCTCGATTTAGACAAAACCATTCAATACACCGCACAAAATGCCGGAATGCTCGACATTCATATGCGCCCTGAACGTCATAATGCGGTGAATGTTTTGGTGTTTTTTGATGTGGGTGGGTCGATGGATGAACATATTCAGTCGGTCGAGAGCCTGTTCAGCGCAATGCACAGCGAATTCAAACATTTGGAGTTTTTCTACTTTCACAACTGTATTTACGAAGGGGTTTGGAAAGACAACAAACGACGATATAAAGAATCGATTGATGTGATGGAAGTGCTTAATCACTATGGCCGTGGTTATAAAGTGATTTTTGTTGGCGATGCCACCATGGGACCTTACGAAATCACTTATCCCGGTGGCAGTGTAGAGCATCAAAATGAAGAGTCGGGTCAGGTGTGGATGAACCGGGTGCTCAATCATTTTGATAAGTCGATTTGGTTAAATCCACAGCCTGAACAATATTGGTCTTATCACCATTCGATTGGCATCATTAAATCGTTGATGGGTGATAATATGTACCCACTGACCCTTGACGGTATCAGTCAGGGTATTAAACAGTTAACCTGATTGGGAGTGAAAATGGCCGAAAATACCTTACCTGTTCAACCACAAGTAAAAACGCAAACAAAACCTCATTCTTATGAACAGGACAAGTATTCGAGCTTGTCGGAAGACGAAACGAAGTCGGTGATCACCCCCCATGCTTTTTCCATCGACTCAACCTTGTTTGGTATTGCCTTGGCAAGCCCTGTACGCCGGGGTATTGCGATGGCGATTGATGTGGCTTTGGTTGGCATATTGGCCAAGCAAAATGTCGCATTTTTGGCAATTGTCGCAGCGGCAACATTTTTTAAGGTCGGGTCGAACAACAATCAACCGAAGAAATGGCGTAGAACTCGTAAACTGTTTCGTTGGTTGTCGTTGTTAATGTTGATGATTTTCATTTTTCAAGGCATTGGGCCTGTATACGACAGAATTACGGGGCAAAATGAGCAATCAACTGAGCAAGAAACTCAATCGGGGAATGATTCGTCAGTTTCTTCGGTGTTACTCAATGGTTTGAAGTACGCAGGTTTCATGGCGGCGTTTGAAGCGCATAAAGAAGATGAGCAATGTATTAAAGACAAGTGCTGGCGAATAACCGCAGATGAAGCGGCCAAGACCATGGCTAAAGACAAGCTTGATGAGAAAACTTATCTTGAAATTGTTGGTGGTTTTATCGAGGAAGACGAACTGGGTTTGACTGAAGATGAGCAAGCCACTGAATTGGCACGATTGAAAGATATCTATACCGAAAATTATGAACATACGATGCAGGTTGCCGATGAAAAAACTGAGGTTGTTGATAAGTCTGCATCGCAAGGTGAAGCTGTATCGGATGTCGAGTCTGTATTAAAAGACAAACAAGCGCCTGCAAGCAATATCACCGAGTGGATTAAAGGCATTATTGTTGACGACTTAGGTTTCGGTTTTGGTTGGGCGGCCTTTTACTTCACTTTATTTACAGCTTGGTGGCACGGGCAAACACCTGGCAAACGTATTGTAGGCATTCGAGTAATTCAACTCGATGGCACGCCGTTAGGCTTATGGGATTCATTTGGCCGTTACGGCGGTTATGGTGCTGGATTTGCGACTGGCTTATTGGGGTTCTTTCAGATTTACTGGGACCCTAACCGACAGGCTATACAAGACAAGATATCGGCTACCGTGGTTATCCGGGGCGACTTACCAGAGGTTCGTGAACCTGTGGTAAGTGACGCTGACTTTTGATTTGGCTTTGGCAAGATTCTAAAAAAGAGAACAATTAAATGACATCAATAGTGATTTCCGGTTCGGGGTTGTTTACTCCAAAAGAAACCGTGACAAACGAAGAGCTGGTTAAAGCTTTTAATCAATACGTTGACTTGTTCAACGAACAACACAAAGTGGCAATCGATGCGGGTGATAAACAGGCTATGTCGTACTCAAGTACTGAGTTTATCGAAAAGGCCTCGGGGATTAAATCTCGTCATGTTATGTATAAAGAAGGGATTCTTGATCCAAATGTTATGCAGCCGATATTCCACAAGCGATTGGCGGGCGAAACCCCAGAAATGGTTGAAATGGCTGCCATTGCCGCCAAAGAGGCATTGGCACAGGCTGGACGCACGGCAGATGAGGTTGATTTGATCATCTGTGGCGCATCAAACTTTCAACGGGCTTATCCGTCAATGGCGGTAGAGTTGCAGGCGCTGTTAGGCGCAGACGGTTATGGTTATGACATGAATGTGGCTTGTTCATCTGCCACCTTTGGCATCATCAACGCCAGCAATGCCATAAAAGCGGGTAATGCCAAAGTCGCGTTGATAGTAAACCCCGAATTTGCTTCGCCACAAATTAACTACAAAAGTCGTGACAGTCACTTTATTTTTGGTGATGTGTGCACAGCCACGGTGGTTGAGGCCGAAGAAGGTTGTAATGCCACCAATGCGTTTCGAATCTTAGGCACCAAACAAAAAACCAGCTTTTCGAACAATATCCGCTGTGATGTGGGTTATACCGATCATTGTTTTGATGAATTATCTGAAGAAAACCCGTATTTTTCACAAGAAGGGCGCAAGGTTTTTAAAGAGTTATTGCCTATTGTGTCGAACGTGATTTTATCGCACCTCGATGAGATGCAAGTGTCTCAAAATGAGCTAAAACGCTTATGGTTGCATCAAGCCAATATCAATATGAATATCTATGCGGCGAAAAAAATACTTAACAAAGCACAAGTGCCAGATCATCAAGCGCCTTTGGTACTAGATGATTACGCCAACACGGCCTCGGCAGGGTCGATAATTGCTTTTCACAAACACAAAACTGACTTTGAAAGCGGCGAAAAAGGCATTTTATGTTCGTTTGGTGCTGGGTATTCTGTTGGGTGTATTGGTTTAGAGAAGTTGTAGCTTTAGAGGTTGTAGAAATAAAAGATTTCACACGCAGGAGCGGAGACTCGGAGGTTCACGGAGGACGATTTAAAAACAAAAAGATGGAAAAAAATAAAAAATAAAAAATAACAATAGACAAACCTTTCATTTGACATCGAATATCCACAATCAAATGCACTTTTTTGTCATTAATTTTTGTTCTTTGATCTTTCTCCGTGAACCTCCGCGCCACCGTGTGAAGGTCTAACCCTCCAATGATTCGTTTTTATACCCAAATCGACTGAATATTGATGCAAAATAATGATTAGTATCAAAAAGTATCGATAAATGTGGATAATTGGTGCTTAGGGTGTTGTTTATTCTGGATATATTGATTAGACTGCTTCGTCAGTTACAAGGTGTGACCAGCATTAAGCGCAGGATAATAAGAACATTTTGGAATAATAAGAAATGAACAGATCTTCAAACCGGGGATTTGGTTTGGCTTCACTTGCAATCGTAGTTTTTGTATTAGGGATATCAGCGATGTTTACCCAGGCATCCGCGTCAACGATGGAACCAACCCATTTAAAGACATCAAGATAGTAGTCGTTTGGTGTTTATCAGCTTCAAAAAAAACCTCCCATTTGGGAGGTTTTTTGCTTTTAAAGGGTTGAAAAGTATCTTAACAACGCAGAGGCACTTTTAAGCATCTTCAGGAATAGTCAAATGTTCTAAGTCGCGATTAAGCAAATCTGCACTTCCAACATTCAATTCAATCATACGGCGCAGGTAGCTAGCGCTATCGATGTCGATACTGTCGCAGGTAAAGCCTATACAGTTTTCTCTTTCGTGGGCTTTGTGCACCGCCATGGTGATATCGATATCACTGCCAGCCAATTGAAAAGACAAAGTAAACTGGTCACCGGGCTTACATGCCCATATTTTTGGTTTAACCACCAAAGCGCCTTTTAGAGATACATCTATTAATTGCGTTTCCCAGCGTTTTTCATCTGCGGTTAAAACAACCGGAGTGGAAAAAACAATGCGGGTAAACCGTCTATTCTCTGCCATTATCTTTTTTCTCTGTTATTTAAAAGGCTAACCGAATAATAGCCTCAAGTCGGGGCTATTGAAAGTGACTCGTTTAGAACCAAGCATCACGAACTCTACCTAGTTCGTAAAACATTCTTTGACCCACCCTTCTGAAAGGCGACAATGGGAACCTAGGTAACGCAGTGGTGAGCATTGGTATGTTGTGAGTGGTGGTATCACCGGCTACTTTCTCGGCCAGTCTCTTGCCCGCTTGTGTGCTAAACGACAGCCCTGCGCCACAATATCCCGCCGAATAAAATACATTATCGTCGCTTTGGTGAATGTGGGGAATATCATCAAGAGATACGCTAATCCAGCCACTCCAACGGTAGTCTGTAGAGAGTGCATTTAAAGCGGGAAAGCTGTCTTTTAATCCTTCGAGCAACCGGTCGTGGTACTTAGTGCTTTGTGCTTGTTTGCCGCTGATGGCACCGCGCCCGCCAAATAGAATGCGGTTGTCGGGCAGTTTGCGGTAATAGTATTTTAATTGACGCGTATCCATCATCACCTGATTGGTGAGAAATCGTGATTGTTCGAGTTCTTTGTCATTGAGGGGACGCGTCACAATGACGCTGGTCATCACCGGTAATGTGCGTTTGTCGACTGATTTATGAAAGGTATTTGGGGTATAACCGTTAGTGCAAACCACCACATTTTTGGCTTTTACGGTGCCTTGGGGCGTAACTAACTGATGATACTCACCTTGTTTGGTCCAACCTTGTACTGGGCTATTGCTATATACTTCAACGCCTTTGTCGAGTACCAATTGGTGCAGCGCTAGGCACAACTTAAGTGGATGAATACCGTAACCTTGCTGGTAAAGCAGGGCGCCATGGGCTTGATGATGGTCTACGTATTGTTCGCACAGTTGTTGTTTGGTCAAGGGCGTGACATTGTAGCCAAAGTGTTTACTCATGTAGTCGGCTTGACGTTTGAGTGCGTCAAAATACTTGGGGCGATGGGCTATTTTTAAGTAACCGTTAGGTTGGCGTTGTACATCGGCACCGCTGGTGTTGATGAGTTCTTCAACCAAATTTACACCGTTGATGAATTCATCGTGTATGGCACTGGTGGTTTCTAGCCCAAAACGTTTAACCAGTGCTTCATAACCCAAGCGGCCACTGAGTGGCAGCACAAAACCCGCATTACGACCACTACAACCCCAGCCAATACCGTTGGCTTCAAGTACCACGGCTTGTTGCTCATAGTTTTTTGCCAGATGGTAGGCGCAACTGAGACCGGCGTATCCGGCCCCGATGATAACAGTGTCTGTGATGATGTCGTGCAATAATGGATTGAGGTCGGGGGTAGAGGCTACCGAATTAAACCAAAACGAATCAGGGTAGGGCTGATTATTGTCAATTTGTTTGCTGACTACTGGGTCATACATATTGTTTTTCATGGTGGGTTACTGCTCGAACTCCAAGATCATTTCTGCGGCTTCACAGTAACAGTCTCCTTTACATATTACGCAGTAATAACCTTCATTGTGAGAACTCTCTAACCAGCGTTCAGGGTGTTTTTTAATGACTTTGCCACCTGCGCGGGTCATGTATCTAAAAGCACTGTTACCTGGGCTTTGCAACCAAATATGCGCAAGACCTGCCGTACAACCTTGCTGTTTGGCCACTTCGATAGAACGCTTGAGTAACTTACCGCCAATGCCTTTACCACGACAGCTTTCATCGACTGTGTT
>CALKGI010000280.1 GCA_938085045.1 uncultured Alteromonadaceae bacterium | reverse complement strand
CCAATATAAGCAAAAAAATCATCAAAGAGCCACCGCCTCACGACAGCATAAACTTACGTTTAAACGACCGTTTACCCGTTTCATTTTTACAAAGCTCCGAACAATACTGGCGGTTAGTATCTATATTCTTTTTGCTGATTTTTACCGTATTCAGCACTGTGGTGGCACTCAATTATCAAACAACGGCAAAGCAACCAACGCTGCTATCAACAAACCCACAAACAGAAGTTTCGCCGCAGGCCAAAGCCGCCTATCAAAAAGGTCGAGTCTTTTACTTGCGTTATCAATCATTAGACAACGACATGGCGATAAAATCTTACCTCGCGGCCATTGAAATGGCCCCGAGTTACGCTATGGCTTTTGCCGGACTTGCCGATGCATACAGCCAAGGCGTATTTCAATTTAGCGCCGACGAATCTTGGCAAAAAAAAGCACTCGAAGCGGCGTATGACGCCATCATGTTAAACGACCAACTGGCACAAAGTTATAAATCGCTTGGCACCGCTCACTACGTCAATGGCCATATTTCTCAGTCTCTGTCGGCCAACCTTAAAGCAGCAACATTAGACCCAACTTATTTAGAAGCTCATGCCAACTTAGGTTACATTTACTCTGAACGCGGCCAGCTCAAAGATGCACTTGAACAGCACGATATAGTCTACAAGCTCGATGCCAACAACCACGTGAATTGGTTTCATATCGCCCTGACGGCATCGCGGTTGGGCGACAGTAAAAAAGCACAATCGTGGTATAAAAAAGTGCTCGATTCCCGGCCGTTTTATCACCTTGCCACCTTTCACTACAGCCGATTATTGTTGCAACAAGGGCAAACTGACGCCGCCAATCAATTACTCAATACCGCCGAAAGACGCTCACCCGACAGCGTGAATGTACTTAAGGGGCTAACCGACCGATATTTGCTGAACGACCAAATCAGTAAGGCCAAACCTTGGATACACAAACTCAAATTACTCTCTAGCGGCGAAAACCGCCAATATGCCAATCTATTGTCATTATTAACCAGTGAAACATCAGATAAATCACAACTGCAAAACTGGTATGACAAACACGCCAATGATTACAACGAACGCCCTTTTAGCAACATTCAGCTAGCAATTGCGGCAACAGAGCTGGGCAATATCGATATGGCATTCAGGCACCTCACCCAATCCATAGAACTGGGCTGGTTAGAGGAGCATTACATTCGCAAGCTGGTGTTTTTCAAACCGTTACAACAACACTATAAGTTTGCACGTGTTTTGGCTTTGCTTGAACGCAAACGCTTAAGCGCCGCGGGTAAATAGTGATGGTTGGCTTCGAAATAAGAATTTAGAGGTTACCTTGTGATATTTGCCGTAGGGTGCTTTTTCGTATCGAAATCCGAGGCGAGAGCAGATCTGCGTACCATGGAGTCATTCGCCATCTTCTAGTTCAAAGGTGCGCGTAGCTCCTCGTAACCTCAGACCGTGCTACGCACGGGCACCCTACGCATAGTCATATTGCGGTGCGTATTGTTAAATGATTACACAACACTAAAACACCCCAACACCTGCTCGACTACGTCTCTTTCACAACAAAAAAAGCGAACAAGTTTACCTTCCACAGCCTGATCAAATGTCAGTTCACCAGTTGATATCTTCATTAAATCTGCCACAGACGAGTGAATAAATACCGTGGCATCGACTTCGCTTTTTAGGGTGATGTTGACCTTTTGCGCTTTAATTTCGACAAAAAACACCAAGCCATCGAGGTCGAATTCAACCAATACATCTAACCCCACAACACGCTCTGGCCGAAAAGCGGCTTTCATGGCCACCAAATCCCATTCGGCGACCGACAAAAATTCTGATTCATCTGCTATCGGCAATTTAAATCCCCAACGGATAATGGCCAATAAAGGTTCTTCGAGTTCACGACCAAACTCACTAAGCTGATAAGCAAACAGCTTCGAATCGGGTATTGGGGTACGTTCAATTACGCCCTGCGCTTCAAGCTCTTTTAACCGGGTTGCCAGTAAATTGGTGCCCATGCCTTTGAGGTTTTCACCCAATGTTTTATAGCGTTTTGGCGCAATGATAAGCTCGCGAATGATCAAAAACGTCCAACGCTCGCCCACCATATCTAGCGCTCTGGCCAGTGCGCATTGTTGTTTGTAGCTGCGTTTTTTCATAGGTGATCACTTTTAAAGCAAAAAATCGGTTGATTTAAGGAGTATAATCGCTATACTTTTTTAAAGCACTATATGTTATTAAAGTTAAATTCAGTCAAGGGATCACTTATGCACATCAATACCCAAGCCATTAATACCAAACAAAGTAACGCTAAACTCTTGGTCAATGCCCTACGTGCTAACGGCGTCTTTTCATTATTGTCAGGTTTGCTGATGCTAGTTTTACAAGGCACATTGTCTAGCTGGTTTGGACAAATCAATCCACTATATCTTGCCGGGTTAGGTATTGGTTTAATGGGTTTCTCTGGTCGATTGTTTTATTTGGCAGGCCCCGGTAAGTTACTGCGACTTGAAGCGAAAATGATTATCGGTAGCGATATCGGCTGGGTAGTGGGTTCACTTGTCTTATTGGCGCTGTTTTTTGCCAATATCAGCTTTGCTGGTGTTGTGGTTACATTGTTAGTTAGTTCTGCCGTTGGCGGATTTGCATTTGCACAGACTAAAGGGCTAGTTGCAACTGTAGAGTAGCAAGATAAACGTATTTTTTGTGCATAGAAAGCCCATTTTGTTGTAACCTTTACCGCGCATCAGCATCTAAAAAATATTGGCGATCAGCTTTAGCGAACAAGAGTGGGCTATACATGAACAACATCAGTGCCGACAAACCCATGTCGGACTTACGAATTGCCGCGATGTCTCCCTCGCCGGGTATTTTACTCAAGGTTATCGGGCCTGTACTCGACAGGGTTTTAGGCGTCAGCAAAATGCGCAAGCTGTATCTCGATAATGCTTTTTCGGGGCTCGACAAACAGCAATTCTCAAGCAGGTTGCTCGAAGCATTGGGCGTAAAAGTCAACGGTATCGAAGATGTCATAGTTCAAATTCCCAAAACTGGCCGCGCCATTGTAGTCTGCAATCACCCTTACGGCATGATTGAAGGCGTGATCATCGCCCACCTGCTCTACCGGCATCGTCAAGACACCAAAATCATGGCCAATGTGGGGCTTAAAGTCTTTAAAGAAATTCGCGATTACTTTATTTTTGCCAACCCATTAAAACCTAAATCGCCCATCAATACCTCGGCCATCAAACAGTGTTTTAATCACATAGAACACGAAGGTTTGCTGGTGTTGTTTCCGGCAGGTAGAGTGTCGTTTTACCGGCCCGAAAAGGGTTGTATCACCGATGGCGATTGGAACCGCTTAACCGTTAATTTGGCGACTAAATTCGATGCCCCTGTATTGCCGTTATTTATCTCGGGCACCAACAGTCGGCTATTTCATCGAATGGGGCGTATTTACTACCGCTTTAGATTACTAATGCTAGCGCGCGAAATGTTCAAGCTACAACAACATCAAATCAACTTAACCACTAATGGTTTAATACCAGCCGCACAACTGAAATCTTTGCCAAGCGCAGAAAAAATGAATGATTATATTCGCGCTCGATGTTATTTGAACGACCCTAGTTACCATGAGCCATGGCCTGAACAAGACGACTTACCTGACGCTCAGCCCATTGCAACACCTGCTGATAAATCATTGATAAAACGCGAGTTGACCCAACTACCTGCCAAGCAGCATTTATTAGATTTTAAATCGTATTCAGTTTATTACGGTTACCAAGCGCAAATGCCCGCTTGTGTACATGAAATAGCCCGGTTAAGAGAAGTGACTTTTCGCACCATGGATGAAGGCAGTGGTAACCCCATCGACGGCGACAAATTTGACGCCACTTACATGCACTTACTGGTGTTTGATCACAAAAATGGTGAGATCATCGGCGCCTATCGCATCGGCCAAACCGACCTTTTGCAACAAAACGGCGGTTTGTCGGCTTTGTATTTATCACAAATGTTTGCCTTTAAACCCGAGTTTATTAATCAACGCGAACCCTGCCTCGAAATGGGTCGTTCTTTTATCGTGCAAGCCCACCAAAACAGCTTTCACGGCCTTTTGTTGCTATGGAAAGGCATTGGCGCCTTTGTCAGCCAAAACCCACGCTACCGCACACTGTACGGTACGGTGTCACTCAGCAAATTATACGACCCACGCTCGGTGGCATTAATTAACAAAATAATGGTCACCCAACCAGACGGCGTGAATGCCAGAACTGCTTTTGACGGCAAATTACACCCTGAGGTAAGCGCGTTTGTTGAGCCTGAGAAAAACAATATTGAGTTGTTATCAACCTTGGTGACTGCGATTGAAGACGACGGCAAGGATATTCCGGTGTTATTACGCCAGTATCATAAACTCGGCGCAAAATTTCACTGCACAGGTATCGACACCAACTTTAACCAAACCCCGGGATTGTTGCTGAGTGTTGATTTGCCAAAAGCACCAGCTAAGTTATTGAAGTTGTATCTTGGTAAGGCGAGGGATGAGTATTTGGCTTGGCTGGGTTAGCGGTAGGGGCTTCGATTGAGGCCGCAGGAATGGAAGATTCGCATTATCGACTATCCAAAATGGCTGGTGAATCCTTATACGGAGGATGGGTTAGGCGAGGTACGAGCCGTAACCCATCGGTTACGTTGGGCTAATACGCCATTAAAAAGCTTGTGGTGGGTTAAAGTAACCGATGGGTTACGCGCAAGCGCTAACTACGGCTCGTGCCTCGCCCCATCCTCCGGGTGAGGTTATAGCGAAGTTTTGTTACGCAACCCTCAACTCCTTCAACCGCATCAAAATACTCAAACGACACCACATCCTCACCTACAACCAAATGACTCACACTCACCGTTTTAGCATCATCACGAGACATCTGAACTGAATGCTTACCTTGTGCCTCAGTAGAATAATGATACGCCTTAAGCTGCTCCGATTGAGGCGCGGCTTTATCAACAAGCGCTGCAAATTTTTGCTGGCGCTTCAAACAAACCTCATCAAAATCAACACTCGACGAGGTGATGGGCAAATCTACAGAGCCTTGTGTAAGCTTTGACGCCCCCCACTTAACCACATAGATATGGCTATTGCTCAGCGACAAACCCGCAGGAAAAACACACAGCACAAAAGGTTGGTAAACCGTTAAATCCATTGCTTGCAACTGAGTCAAAACGTCATCATTACTACCCAGCAGTGACAAAATCAACTGTCCTCGGCTGATACTATTTTTATTCACGGGCGTTGCAGGTGCTTGATAGTTATTGAGCAAAGCCAAGCACAACCCACTTTGAGCTACCGCAAGCCAGGTGCCCTGCCCGTTGGCATCAATCGGATAAATCGCTTTAAGATTTGGGTTAAATTGCGGTGCTATCGCCAACAACCGAGAACGTTGTTCATCTCGATTGAAGTAAATCTCGTAACCGTGTTCTGTGAGCAGGTAAGTTAAAGTACACATCGATTAATTAAGGTCAGAACCGAGGTTAGAGGTCAAAATCAGGCTGGCGTAAAAAAGTCGCCGTCGCTGGCGCCAAACCAAAACTGGCGGGCAATGGGGCTTTTTGGGCAAAAGCTATTTGGGCTATCATCGCATAATGATGAACCGCATGGCTGGCGGCAAAAACCAACTCCCGGGCTATCGATGTTTGCACTCGAACCACCTTTCTTGTACTGATGCAAACCTCGGTAGAAACCCAAATTGTCGCCTCTAAATCGTCATCAGTTAGTTGTTTTATCCACTGTGCTATCTCGGTAAGTCGTTCGCTGGCCAATAAGCTGTCTTGCTCAGGTCCTACGCCTCGAAACCTAATATCATAATCAATCAAATCGGTGTTAACCCCGTCCATTATAGCCAGATAATGATCGATAATATGGCGCATATGGGCACCAGCACAGCTGATAAAATTGGGCTTAATAATCGCCGTATAGTGCTCTCTTGTAACACTTTTAAGGTATGACTGGCCTTGGGCAAGTATTTCTAACTGACTGTTAAGCATGGGTTTAATAAAATCCTAATTATCGCTTGGTGCTTTTTAAAATGGCTTGCACAAGATCTTCTGGTATCTTTTGTGGGTGTTGTTCAATCGCCGCGCCCGCTTTTATGTTTTGTATCGTTTGCTTGTAACCAGCAACGTATGCCTGACAGTCACGGCACATCGACAAATGAAACTTAAACTTAATATTTTGGGCAAAGCTTAGGTTTCCCTCATGAAAGTCATACAAAAAGCTATCGACCTGCTGACAAGTTAACATGCCGGGCATATAACGGGTCATCAGACGCCTAATCACTAACATGTTATTTAACCCTCAGGTTATTAGGTTTCGACAAAGCGGCTTTCAAAAACAGCCTTGCCCGATGCAATTGAGTTTTAACCACCGATTCAGACACCTCCAAATACACAGAGGTTTCTTTTGTGCTTAATCCTTGGATGTCTCTTAACAATAAAACGTTACAGTATTTTTCGGGTAATTGACAAATGAGTTGGTGAAGTGAGGTTTTGGTTTCTAGACGCTCAAATAATTGTTCGATGTTGTTGCTTGAATCATCAAAACTTTCAGATTTAGCGGTAAAGGCGGTATCGGCAGAAAAAGCGGTTCGCTCGCCATATTGGTTGTAATGTTGCGAATAATCTTCAAGTGGTACTGTTTTTTGGCGTTTTTGGCTTCTTAACAGCATTAAAGCCGTATTAATGGCAATGCGGTGCAACCAAGTCTTTAAGCTCGCATCTCGCCTAAAAGACTGAATGTTTTCAAATACTTGTACAAATGCTTTTTGCAAACAGTCTTGCGCATCGCTGGGGTTATTAACAATAGCCAAAATGACGCCGTACATCGATGGGCCATATTCACGAACCAAAGTCTCAAAAGCATCATCATTGCGCTTCAATAACTCATCAATTAAACCACTTTCACTCATTTGGAAATGAATTGCTCTACTCGGTCGCGTCCGTTGTCTTTGGCCAAATAAAGGGCAGAGTCTGCTTCTCCAATCATGTCTTCTAAAGACTTATCGGCGGCCATCTGCGAAATACCAATACTGACAGTCACGTTTATTTCTTTTGCTTTATAGAGTATTGCGCTGGTACTGACACATTTTCTCAGCCTGTCGCAAATACTAAAGGCTTGCTCTGGGTCAACATTGGGCAAAATCAAAGCAAACTCTTCACCGCCGTAACGGCATAAACTATCGGTCGCTCGCAAGGTATGCTGTAGCCTTTTAGATAACTCTTTTAAAACATTATCACCGGCCTGATGGCCATAAATATCGTTAATGACTTTAAAGTTGTCAGCATCAATAATGGCAACGGTCATGCCCCAACTCAACCGACGACAACGCGCGGCATCTTGACCAAGCTGTTCAAAGAAAAACTGACGACTGTACAATCCGGTCAGATAATCCATTGAATTGATTTCTTCGAGTTCAACCGCTTTGTTGGTAATGTTTTCTAATAACCGTTGCGTCACCGCCATTTCGGTCACATCGTGAATAATAATGCCCACAGCAATGATTTTGTTATTAACACTCTTAACCGGAAAATAAGAGCAGTTTTGATACATGAAGTCGACATCGTCAATAGACGACTGAGTACTAGGCAACTTAAGTAAATAAGGCCTTTGTTCCCACGAAGTATTACCCTGATTACCCAGAATAAAAGTGGCATTGATTTTTTTGGTCAGCCACAACTCATTTACGTCAGGAAAAAAACTGGTCAGTTTTCGATTAATGATTTCATCGCTTTTTACATGGCTGTGCAATTCCATGAAACGGTTCCAAAAACTGACATTCAAGCGTTTATCCAAAATGATCATGCCGATACTCGACAGGTTTTGCATCAAAGATGAAAACTCGATAAACGACTGTTCGTTGTCCATTAAATCACCTGCCCAAGCGCTTTTTTAAGGTTTGGTAAGCAGTCGGTTTTTAATGAGATGACGTTGTCACAATACAAATCGAGATCTTGAATAAAAAACTTAATTTCAAATAACAAGGTATCGTACACATCTTGATTTTTTTGAATAAAAATAAAGTCTTTTAATTCTGAGTTGGGTTTTTTGAATGAGGCAATCAAAGGATGGGCCAGCTCAATATCTAAACCCAGTTGTTCAGCCAACCCCGACAAACAGGTGCTGTTAACCGCATTTGAAATATCTAACAACATTTCGCATTGGCGTTTTTCATCCAGCGCATCCGATTTGTCATAACCGAGTATTTCGACCAAACCATCGAAGTTATGCTCACCGATGATAAAAGTAGAGCGTCCTTCAATATCACCAATAAAAGACTGATGAATGATATTAACCACCTGACAGTGCTCAGCGAATTTTTCAGAAAGACGGGTTAACTTGTCACCATCAACAACCGATATATCGGGCACACTCAAGGTGACTCGGTGTTCAAAGATTTCAGATAACATCGCACCTGACTTACCCATACCAATATTGGTGAGCTCTTTAAGCGCGTCTATCTCATAAGGCGTAAACGTTTGAGAAGTTGGCATTTAAAGCACCTCATGCTGTTGTAGCATTGACGTTAATTTTTCAACATCAATGGGTTTTGCCAAAAAATCTAGTGCGCCGCGTTCTAATGCAATTTCTTTAGAACTGGCTTGAATATCAGCTGAAATGACAAAAACCTTTGACTGGTAACCTCGTTCGCCAAGCGCCTTTAAGACATCTAAACCATCCATGTCTGGCATGGTTAAATCTAAAAAAATGACATCAAACTGCAAAGAATTACAGTAATCGAGCGCCTCAAGACCACTTGAAGCCTCATCAACGGTGACATCCCACGTAGGTGGTAATGCACGTTTAATCATGTTCCGCGAAAATTCGGAATCATCTACAATCAACAAAGATATGGACATGTTTTTCTCTTTCAAATTAACCGTTAAGCAATCCCGAAACCGGGTTTACCGTTATCGATAAGATGCCATCAACCTTAGCATAGTAATGTTTTTAAATGCCAATGTATTTAGAGACTTGTTAGCGCCTGATCAACTAAAACTTAGCAGCACAGTCAATTGCACCAAGTATTGCTCCAATTCGTCTATTTTAGGATAAAAACTGAATCTTGATGTACTCATTAGAGCCGACTGTAGTATCCTCTACTTTTGTTGTACAAATCTTAAAAGGTTAAACGGACCACTAAATTGAGTAGCCGAATTTTACTAATTGATGACGACGCCATTGTTCACAAAATAGCGCAACGACAGATAGGCAAAGAATACGAGTTATTCCATGCCTACTCAGCCAAAGAAGGGTTAGAACAGTTAACAAGCACCAAACCAGATTTGGTTTTGCTTGATATTGAAATGCCCGAAACCAATGGTTATCAACTGTGCAAACAAATTCGGGCCGATGAGCAATATGACAACGTTGCCATCGTGTTTTTGTCGGGTAAGTCTGCTGAAAAAGACATTATGTTAGGCTATGAGCTAGGCGCCGATGACTACATAGTGAAACCTTTTCACATCGACGAGTTGCTTAAAAAAATCAAAGTACTCGAACAAAACCAATCAAAAAATGCGGCGCTGAGGCGAAAAACAGCCCAATCTAAAGACAATCCCCCCAGCAACTCAGAGTCTGACAACGAACTTGCTCAAGTGATGGCGTTTATCGAACAATCTTACCCCGTTGATTGCCTAGAAACGCTCACCAACCAGTTTTTTACACTCACCAACAGCTGGGCATTAAAATGTAGTGCGATGTTCAGCCACACCGGCACAGAAACGTTTTTTGCCAACAACAATGTCATTAAACCGCTCGAACAACAAATTTTGATGCAAACCAAAAACAGTAATCGAATTTTGCAATTTGGCAACCGTATGGTCGTGATTTATCCCAACATCAGTGTACTGGTTAAAAACATGCCGCCGAGCGCTAGCCCAAAGTATGAATTTTACAAAACCTGTTTACCCACGCTCATTGGCACCATTAACGCCAAAGTAGCCGTTTTGTTAGAGCACCAAGCGATAAGCCAACAAACTCAACAACTCACCGATGCTTTTATTGAAATCAAAGACCAATTAGTGAATTTGGTTTCACAGTTAAACTTTAAAAATGGCAGTATTTTAAAGTCAATAAAATCAACCAGCAAACAAATAGACCAACACTTAGAATCGCTAGATTTACCGGCTCAAACTCAAAATCAACTCAGAACCATCACCCATTCACTGCTCGACAACATCACCAATGACACCACCAACGCCAGTTCACTTAATAAAGACTTGGCTATGGTGATCATGAATATGCAAGCGGTGGTGAGCCAGCAACAAACTCTGGCCAAAAAAATCAATCAACAAAATCTGACTGTTAATGAAGTTCAGCAATCGCCGGGTAAAGCCGATGCGCCGGTAGACGCGGGTTTGGTGTGATATTTATTCGGTTTAATGTGACCATTAAAAATCCAGCGGCTCTTTAACCAACAAATTAAACCCTTCAAATTGATAATTTCGCACACCTTCTTCATCTAGCGTGCTGGGTGTTTCGGGGTTTTGCACGGCCAGTGTTGCCTCACGCAGCTTGGTTAAATAACTCACCGGTTGCATGGTTTCGTTATGGCCGGGTAATAGAAAATCTACATCGCTTTGATAACTCAACATGGTTTGAGTCGATTTAGCGAAATCTTTGAAGCTTGAAGTATCAAAATATAAATAAAGAGACGCCGGATAAAAGCTGTCGCCGGTGAGCATCATTCGGTTGGTTTTATCAACCAAAATCACGCTGTCGGGCGAGTGCCCGGGGATATAAACCACCTTTATTGGGCGGCCACCAAGCTCAATCACCTCGCCGTCCTCTACGTACTTATCAATTTCATACGCTTTGTTGTGGTAGGTTTCTAACGAAAAACTGCTGGGGATGTTTTTCCAAAAAGTGTCAGGCGTCATATATTGCGCGTTAACTTCGTTGGCATGGCCCTTGGCATTGTTCAGCGCAAAGGGCTGGTTAAAACCATAAACCGTTTCAAACTGATAATTGCCACTGATATGGTCAAAATGACTGTGGGTATTAATCACAATAACGGGCAAGTCGGTGAGTTGGTTAACCACAGCTTTTAAATCGCCAATGCCTTGTAAGGTGTCTACCAATAAGCCTTTGTCAGTGCCTATCAACAGGTAACTTATGGCCTCTTGCCATTGAAAAGGCTCGTAAATGGCGTAGGTGTTGTCACTGAGTTGATAAACCTCAAACCAGTTTTGCGAGGTCTTAACCTGTTGATATTTGCCCCAAGAGGCACGAGGCATTACGTCATACCAATGCTCAGTAACGGCTGATTCTGGTGTAGAAGGTGCTGTTGGCGTACAGGCGACTAAAAAACACATCGCGTATAAGCACATTACTATTGTTTTCAAGCTTTTAACTCCAATCATGATGATTCGACCATGGCCATAATGGCCACAACACTCGCATTGACAACACTCAAGTAAATCAGTATTAACATTGCATATCTAAATAAGGTCGAACGCCAGCTGTGGCCATAGTTTCTTTTCAACGCCAGCGCACAATAAACCAACAAATAGATATCCAACGGCCACCTGAGCAACGCCACAACTATCTCCAATCCGCTATCTGGCGCAATAGCCAGAACCGAAGTTAAGGCAAACTCGGCCAAAAAAACCAAATAAACAATGCAATGAAAATGAATAGCAAAAATCAAATTCGACAGGTAATAGGTTTTTTTAAACAGCATCTGCAAAATCAGCGCAAAAACCGGCAATAAACAAAACATGATTTTGGGATATTGTTCAGCTTTACTTGCCATTTCGGATGTTACTACGTCTCCCATGCTATACAGCACTGGCCACAGCAAGAAAAATATAATACTGATCACCAAATACATCCGCAGCGGCGGGGTGAACATCATTCGCTTACCTTTGCAATATTCCAGCGAAAGCTGACCGGGCCTTTTCACCAACATCTTGAAGGTTTTGATCATGCGACCGTCAATGTCGAGGGTTTCGTGGATCATGTCAGTAAAAACCGGTTTAAACGGTCGCTCAAAACTTACCGTGCTTTGACCACAGTAATTACAAAAATGCGCGGGTTCGGGAATGGTGTGACTGCAATTGGTGCAAGTTGACATATTTTAACTCGTCATACGGTCGATGGCTTTATTTTGGCATAATCAGGGCACATTAACAGCCTTCAATTCAAACGACTTTTCAAACAACACATAAGCCGACGTCGCGGCGTTATCTTGGGCTTGTTTAAGCAGTTCGCGCCCAACAAACTTATCATCAGCTTCTAGCTTAGCGGCATAAAACTGCTCGTAGAAATAATCAGGCTCAACCACAATACGCAAAACCAGCGTAGTCGCTTTATTATCCCATTGTTCTTGATAATCAAGCACTAACTGCCCTGAAGGTGGCAAACGGCTATCAAAATATTCATCACTTAAATCGAGCGATACAGCCCGCATTATTTCTTCTTCTACCAAGGAGTCTTCTAGCATTTCGCCTGCTTTGTTTTGCTGATAACCCTGCAATACCACCCGAGGTGTAACATAGGTTGGAAAGTAGTGACCAACACCACTGTTTATCAGCCCAAGCTTGGCTTTTACCTGCCCATTGGTTTGAGATATCAATTCACCACTTAACGTCAACCCTTTTAATACCATGGCTTTTGAGTGTATGCCCTGCCATTTATGGCGCCTACCTGGCATATGGCAATTTTGACAACTGATATTTTGTTTAGCAAAGGTGCTGTTTTGCCACTCAACATAAGTGTTTTGCAGCAACTTACCATCAAGTTTGGGGCCATCATCGTCAAACTGGTGACAACTGGCACAAAACTCAGCACTTTTGAAAGCCTTGTGGCTCGTTGATGTTTTATGCGTTGCTTTAACCGAGGCGTCGACCTTTTTAGCGCCGGGACCAAACCAGTGATCGTTACGAACATGGCAAGCCGCGCAAATAATGCCTTGTTGATGCAAGTTAGTGGTTTTTTTGCCTGATATGGCGGTTATTAGCGACTCATTCTGCGATTTAAGCGGGGCGTGACAATTTAAACATAACTGATTATTTTGATTCAGAACGTCAGGAGAAAAACCTTGAAGCTGGCCCATCACTCCCGGCCCCATTGCCTTGGCATGCAAGCTTTGCTGCCAATCGGCAAACTGTTGTTTATGACAACCCCCACACGACTCGGGGGTCAATTCTGCTGAGGCTTTGTTTGATGCGGCTTTGTTTGACGCGACTATCGGCCTTTTCCAGTGTTGTGCTAAAAAAGTATCATTCGCCGCGTTAGCGACTGAGCCTATTGCAGCGAATAATAGTATTAACCACCTCATATGGCACAAGGGTTGCTCGGCGTTTTACTGCTCTTGTCGGCGTTTTCCATTTTAATCAACGGTAAACCCTTTTTCTTCCAAGCTTTGTAATCGCCAGCTAAATGATCGAGTTTTTTGAAGCCGCTTTTTTTCAATAGCTTTTTAGCATAATTGGCCCTAGTGCCTGAATGACAATACAACACGATTTGCTTGTCTTTAGCATTGCTCAACAACGCCATTTGACCTTTAAGCTGCTTATGCGGCATGTTTATCGCGCCCTCAATATGACCGTTGGCAAACTCGCTTGGGGTTCTCACATCAATCAACAACGGTTTGTTGTCGCTTTTTAGTAATTCTTGTAACTGCTTTTGCGAGATGTTTTTAGCCTGAACATTCAGTGCCATCAACAACCCAACCATGATGCCCAATACTACTTTTATCGTTTTCATTTGTTATCCTAATTTAAACCATTTATTGATTTTTAAACCCAACCAGCAACCGGGTACCGCGCAGAGGATCCACATCCAGCCATGTAAACTGGTTGAGCTAATCCCGCCAAAAAACGCCCCAATATTACAACCAGACGCCAACCGCGCACCGTATCCCATTAATATACCAGCAATGACCGCCGAAAAAACACCGCTCATCGACCCTGCGCCATATATAGTGCCCGAAACCTTAAACTTTTTGGCCACACACGCCGCCAATGTAGCCCCTAAAAATATGCCAATATTCATGATTGAGGTTTCGTCTTGCAACACTGATTGCTGCAACGCATTGCTTTGAAATTCGCCCGACCAAAAATCGCTAGACTCAGGCGCCCAGCCAAACAAAGCCGCTGTTTTAGCGCCCCACAACGAAAATGCCCAAGTAATTGACCACGGATGCCCCGCCACCAGCAAGGTCAGCCAGTTAAAAACAGCCAACAACCCAGCGCCGAGCATTAAAGGCCAAGTGTCATACACCAACGCGTTCCAGCTGAAGCCTTTGGGCCACCAAAGTGCTTTGGCACCTGTTGCAGATTTATCGTGTAAAAAGCTAAACAGCATATACAACACAGCCAACACCAACAGTTGTGCGGGTAATGCGATTTCCCAGCCATATTCATCGGCCAAATCTATCGGCTCCATGCTGGGCAACGCCTTCCAACCAGACAAATGCAAGCTGCCCAAAAAGGCCCCTATGCAAAAAAATACCAGCACCAACAAGGTTCTACGGTTGCCACCAGCGCCCACAAACAAAGTCCCCGATGCACAACTGCCACCCAGTTGCATGCCAATGCCAAAAACAAAAGCACCAATGGCCAAAGCAACACTCAAAGAAGCAGTAGCCCCAACCACCTCGTGATCAAACACATACCCCATCGCCAAAATGGGCGCGAACAACATGGTCGCCAGAGCCAACATTAGAATTTGCGCGAATACACCGCTCATATCACGCCGTTCAAGCGCCGCAGCATAGGCCCCGGTAAAACCAAACATGCCTTTAAACAGCGTAACGCCCATGCCCAGCGCAATAGCAAAAAGACCAAAGTTAGTCCATTGCGATTGATCTTCTTGCACGGGTTGTTGATAGAGGTAAATAAACAGGGCAACGATAATACCCGCCGCCAAATAGCCGATTCGATTCATTTTTGAGTTCTTGTAGATTGTTGTTAATGGTAGTGGCGATAGTATATGGGATTTTGGGATTTTTATACATGGTGGGAGAGGCTTCGTAAGAGGCTGGTGGTACGGAGGCTAGGCAACAGGGGACAGGGCAGTTGACAAAAACTGGGAACGCTTGCGTTCCAAGCGATTCCCATTTTTGCAATCTGATCTGTCCCCGGCTGGTGGTATCGTGAAAAACCAGCTGCCTATCGAAGTATTTCTACCAACCACCACCAGCTGGGGTCAGACCACTTGAAGGTTAGTGGACAGCTTGCCTGTCCCTGTGCTTCAAGTGCTCTGACCCCCGTTGCGGAGCCTCCGTTCCTCCAGCCCCTTTCGAAAGCCACCTAATCTACACCGGCACATCAATTCTAAAAATAACGCCCTTGTCGGGTTGGCTATCGCAGCTGATGTCGCCTTCGAGCTTTTGCACCACCAGATTGAAAACTACGTGCATGCCCAAACCCGTATTACCGCGCTCTCTGGCGGTGGTGTAAAACGGTTCGTAGATTTTGTCTTGGGCTTCGTCTGTCAACCCGTGGCCGTTATCCCGGTAAATCATATGTAGTCGGTCGTCAATCCGTTCGGCGCTGATCACAATCTCTCCCGAAGGTTTCCCTAAAAAACCATGGGTTAGTGAGTTTTCGACCAAGCTCGACAAAATTTGCCACCATGCACCGGGATAAGTCGCTATCGACCAATCACCATCGCTCACCAGATTAATGTCAATCTTGGTATTTTTAAGCCGCGGTACAATGCTTCTAATAATATCCCGTAGATAATCATGAAAAACGATTTCGTCAAAGGTGTCGGCTACTTGGTCAACCGCCACTTTTTTGAAGCTTTGCACCAATTCTGCCGCCCGGTGTAAATTGCTTTCGGCCAACACCTGACTTTGTTCGCTTTCGTCAAGGTAGGTGTCTAGTGACTTGCGAGTCATTTTACCCTCGTCTACTTGCTTGTTGAGTGCCCTGAGTTTTTCAAGGTGCAAGCTAACCATGGTGATACAAATGCCCAGCGGCGTATTTACTTCGTGCGCGACCCCTGCAACTAGGTTGCCCAACGCAGCCATTTTTTCGGTTTCAATCAGCTGCTGTTGCGCCGCCTTAAGTTGATCTAGTGAATCTTGCAACGCCTGTGTTCGCTCACCAACCTTATGTTCGAGTGTTTCGTTGAGTTCAATTAACGACTCTTCGGCCTCATGCATGTCGTGAATGTCCTGCAAAGTGCCAGTCATTCGAGTGATATTGTTGTCGCGGTCGGTTTCAACAATTTTGCCTCGGTCGAGCACCCAGCGCCATTGTCCCAATTTGTCTTTTAATCGGTAGGCACACTCTAGATGATCGATTTCGCCATTATGATGAGCCAATAACGCTTGTGTGTATCCATCTCTGTCGTCTGGATGAATAAAAAATACTTCAGGGTCCAGTTCGGTTGCTTTTTGCTGAGCAGGCAAAACGAAATCACTCAATACATTTCTGCGTTGAACCACTCCTTTGCTTTTGTCCCAGTCCCACAACTGATCGCCACTGCCCCATAATGCCAAACTTAACTGATGTTCACTAGCCGACACTGAATCAGCCGCTTGTCGTTCAGCTTCGCGCTTTTGCATCAACAAATAAACAACCAATAATAGCGGTAATAACACCGCGATAAAATAAGCGACATAGGCCCACCACGTTCGCCACGGCGGTGGCAATATTGTCACGCTAATTTGTTTAGATTCGCTGCTCCACATCATGTCTGAATTACTGCCTTTAACCTTAAACAAATACCTGCCTGGGTCGAGGTTTGTATAAGTGGCGCGGCGGTGTTTTGAATCAGTGTAAACCCATAACCGGTCAAAACCCACCAGTTGGTAGGCGTAATTGTTTTGAGTTGGGCTGGCAAAATGCAACCCCGAAAACTCAAACGTAAATACTGGGTTTTCGTGAGTTAACACCACAGAGTCGAGTTCGTTGACTTGCGCCGTCAATGGCGAAATGATCCCGTTTGAGTCGATTTCGACTTCATTATTGTTTAGCAAAAAATCAGTAAAAACCATGGCGGGTTCAGTCAGGTCATCGGTAACATCTTGCGGGTAAAAAACGTTAAAACCGTTGATCCCACCTGCCAGCACCTGCCCAGAGCGCGTGACAGAATACGCCCCAGCCGAAAACTCATTATGCTGAATGCCATCGCTGAATTTGTAAACATTAAAGGTTTCGCTGCACGGGTCAAACCGATTAAGTCCATTGTTGGTGGTGATCCACAAAAACCCCGCTTGGTCGCCCATAATGCCAAACACCGTATCATTACTGAGCCCTTGTTGATGATTGTAATGGGTAAAAATGCCATTTGACGGGTTAAACCGGTCAATCCCCGATTCGGTGCCCACCCA
Source organism: uncultured Alteromonadaceae bacterium (assembly GCA_938085045.1). Lineage (GTDB taxonomy): Bacteria > Pseudomonadota > Gammaproteobacteria > Enterobacterales > Alteromonadaceae > JABSOG01. The sequence goes on along the minus strand of CALKGI010000280.1, from coordinate 13,805 downwards.
CAAAATATCATCACTGCCTTGATAGATGCTGTAAATAACATCACTGTTGAGACTGTCGGGGTTATCAGGGTCATGGCGGTAATGTTTAAACTTACCAGTGGCCCTGTCAAAATGCGCCAACCCTTTGTCTGCGGTGCCAACCCACAAAGAACCATCACTATCTTCTTGTAGCGCCATAATATTATTCGACGCCAAAGATGACGGGTCTTTAGGGTCATGAACAAAATGCACGAATTGTTTTCTGGTAGGGTCTAGTCGGTTTAACCCTTTGTCGGTGCCAATCCACAAAAAATGCTGACTGTCTTCAATGATAATGCCAGTACGCGCACTTTGGGTAAGGGAATTTGAATCATTCGGGTTATGAATATAATGAGAAAAAACCCCGGTTTTACGGTTAAATCGTTCAAGACCATTGGTTTGAGTGCCCAACCATAAATCGCCTCGGTGATCTTCCACCATCGCCATCACCTGATTATTAGTGATACTATTTTTATCCTGAGGATCATTTTTATAGTGAATAAACTGGTTTGTTTTCGGGTCTAGACTCGACAAACCATTAAAAGCACTACCAACCCAAATCAGCCCTTGAGAATCTTCATACAGCGACCAAATGGTATTATCTCGCAAACTATTGGGGTCGTCTGGTTGGTTTTTGTAATGTCTAAAATTAGCAGTAGACGGGTTGTATTTATTAACACCGCCAACTCTTGCGCCAATCCACAACATACCACTGCGGTCTTCGACTATCGAGCGCACCCGGTTACTGCCTATGCTGTGATGATCTTGCGAATCATGAACAAAGTGACTCGTCTGGCCGGTTTGAGCATCAAACTTAAACAACCCCTTGGCACCACTGCCCAGCCATAACTGTTGCTTAGAATCTTCAAAGACCGTCCAAATCAAAATATTTTCACCGTCTTCATCTATCGGGTAGCGAATAAAGCGATTGTTAGCACGGTCAAAATGATTGAGGCCCTTACGAGTGCCAACCCACAGCCGTTGTTTAGAATCTTCAAACAAGCCAAGCACAGAATCATTATTGATGGAATTAGGGTCATCGGGTTGGTGAACAAAGCGCTCAAACTGATTCGTTTTTCGATTAAAACGGTTAAGGCCACCACCAAACAAGCTAATCCACGGGGTATTATTGCTGTCGACCAAAACCGCTGTAGCCCTGCCCGTCGACAAACTGTTAGGGTCTTTTGCATCATTAACGTAGCGAGTAAATCGCTCGGTTATCGGGTCAAACCGACTCACGCCATCACCAAAACAAGCCAACCACAAATCGCCCTGCTGGTCTTGAGTGATAGCAAAAACCGTATTGCCGCTGAGGGTATTTACATCGTCTTCTTTGTGAACATAACGCTTAAAACTGTCTGAGCGCCGGTCATATTTATGTAGGCCCTTATTGGTGCCAACCCAAAGGTTGCCGTCGTTGTCTTCGTACAAGGCATTGACCCAATTACTGGCCAAAGAGGTGAGATCGTCGCGACTGCTACGATAGATTTTAAACTGATAACCGTCATAACGGTTCAAGCCATCTTGGGTACCAAACCACATAAACCCTTGGTTGTCTTGCAACACAGCATTAACCGACATTTGCGATAAACCCTGCTCTGCCGTTAGGCGTTCAAAACGCATATTACTGGCAACACTACAAAAACTAAAAAGGCATAAAGAAACAACAAGCATACAATTAAGCAACCACTTCATAAAACCCGTTTCCCCCCATCCCAATTCTGTTTTTGTTACCCATAACGATAGTCGAATTTGGGGTTTTTGCTTGCCCTACAGGTTCACTTGCCCACTAAATAGGCGGGTTTGGGCGAAACTGGGTTTAAATGTTGGTTTTGCTTGTTTGGTTCGAAGATTAATTGCAGATAATAAATAAACTAGCGACATTATTTGGTATTTAAGGTGTCACGCTTGAATTTGAATCGTTAAGCAAATCAGCACATTCATGGGATTAGACATGAAATGATTTAGTGGGTTAGGCAATCGTAGCGGCAATCCCTCGTGATTGCCCTTTTTAGATTGAGTCTGCAAGCTGGCGCATGGCACATTCTACAAATTGTTTAAATAACTACCATTACCCCCCCAACAAAGGGGCCTGTTTTATCAGCCATTCATAAGTAACAAGGTTAACTTCTTTAATTTTCTGGGCAATTTCAACGTGGTGTGATGTGATTTGTGCTTTCGCAGCTATAAACAATACGAGGTAATTCTTCGCCGCCCAATCTGACTGGTCGCTCTGTTTTTTCGCCCCACGTGGGCTATTTTCAAACGAAAAAATATGGTTTAAACACAAAGCCAGCGGATCATTGTCATTAACTTGTGTATTAGTACTAACTTGATGCCTCAAAAAATACGTGATAATCAAACTTCGCTGAAAATTTGTAATTGATGCGTGTATTGCATTTGCGCCATTAGGCGCCACCGCATGAATGTCTAGCCCCAATGGCACTAGCGCTTCAGTCAATGGTTGGTTACCACTGCTGGCCAGCAATAATAGGTGGGTGTAATCAAACTTTGCCCCGCGCGATAGTAAGTCTTCAAAAACCCAAAGCTCAGCATTGGCTTCAATTGCCGACAGTAAACTCTGCCCGGGCGTATAATCATACGTTTTCTCAAACTGGTCGAGAATTTCGACAAACCGGCCCCAATCTTTATCGGCAATAGCTTCGTTTCGTTCTCTATTGACTCGCAGTAAAGGATGCTCATCTGCTTCTACAGGCTCAATATCGTCTTGCAGATTGTCGTGTTCAATAACCGATGTTTTAGAGGCCGAAGGTGTTAAATTGCTGTTGTTTTGGGCTGGTGCAAGTAGCTGTTTTTTCAATGGGTCGAGTGGGAGTGTTGGTGCTTTTTGTCTATTGTCGGGCTGAATTTGCTGTGTTGAAACATCTATATTTGACGTAGAGTATTGATCAAGTTTATTGGTGTTTGCAGCTGGTTTTAAGGTGCACCACGCAAGAACAACAACTATCAAAATACAAGCAACAGCAAATACTTTATTCATAATATTTTTCATGAACTTTCGGTTTGAGCTAAACGCTCACAGGGGTTGCATACTAATCGAACGAGGGGTTTTGAGCAATCATTGATGGATTTCCTACCTAAGCCGCCGCACGGTTACGGGTCGTGCGACGGCTTTTTTTACTCTTTACAAACTTGCTTTACTGAGCTTTCTACTAGTTCTTACTATTGACCTTTTTTAAGTACGCATACCATGATGGTGCGATACATTACTGATAAGTCCATTTGCAGCCAATGGCCAAAACGCGACAATGACAAGGCATATGTGTGGTCATATAAAAGCTTTGAGCGAACGTCTTCAATACAAGTATCGTAACCTTGGCTTACTTGCGCCAAACCGGTGATGCCAGGTTTTAGGCCGTAGGTTCTTTCGCTATATAGCGGAATGTCATTCTCTAATTTTGAGTAAAAAACTGGGCGCTCTGGACGAGGGCCTACAACTGACATTTCGCCTTTTAATACGTTGATGAACTGTGGCAATTCGTCAATTCGAGTTTTGCGCAAAAATAGGCCAACTCGGGTAATGCGGTTGTCGTTTTTGGTGGCCCATTGGGCGCCGTTTTTCTCGGCATCGTTGCCCATGGTTCTAAATTTGATCATGTTAAACATGGTACTGTGATTGGCGTTACAACGGCCGATACGTGTTTGACGGAAAAACACCGGTCCTTTACTTTCCCATTTAATTGCAATGGCAATAAAGGGCAAAAATAAAGCAGTAAAAGACAGGGCAATGATGGCACAAGTGATGTCTAGTAATCGCTTGGCGATTTTGATTTCCATATCTACATAATGGACTAAATCAAAGTTATCATTTTCTAACTCAATACTCTGTGTTTGTTGGGTCGACATAGGTTGTATCCTCGAACTAAGTGGGTAAATGACGTTTGTTGTTAGTTGTTTTTATCCCTACTTAAAGTCACATTCCTATTCACTCTACACTTTAAACGTGCGGCTTTTACTCAAGTACTGAACCATGCCAATAAAGCTGTACCAGTATCCTGAAGCAAAATAGTAAATGACAGCCAGTAACCGGTTCGGTTTACTCTGCTGTCTCTTAGAGAAGTGCACAAACAGTGCCAAAATGTAAAATAATGTTTGCCCAGCCGTTAACAGGGCAAAAATAAGATGTTTCTGGGCCAAAACCGCTGATATTACTAAAAAAAGAAACAAACAGGCTGGCATTAACACTCTAAGTACCTTTCCTGACAAAAAATTAAACGCCACGCCCCTAAATGAGGGAGACAATAATCGCCTTAATCTTACAGCTTGTTGCAAATTGCCTGCACCAATCCGCATTCTGCGATTATTATTAGCAACAGATTTAACACATTCGAGTTCGGTGGCCGTGATCAACGGTTCGTGTACGGCTTTAAAACCCTGTTCAACAATGAGCATTGGCAAAATAAAATCATCGTTGATGGTGTCGGCTTTTAATGGTGTAAACAATTCTCGGCGGAAAAAATACAAAGCCCCATGCGCGCCAATCACCGAACCGGTGCGAGTTTCCATTTGTTTAACTTTCGATTGATATGCCCAATACGCCGCTTCGCCTTGACTTGAATAGTTGGCAAACTGATAAGTACTGTTCACCACCCCAACCTTCGCCTGTTGAAAACGCCTCGCCGCCATACGCAGGCCATCAACGTTAATCAGCGCTGAAATGTCAGACAATGCAACGATGTCGCTTTTGCTGTTTTTTACCGCTTGGTTGATCACCTCAACCTTTCCTCGGTTGTTAATGTGTTCATCAACCTCTAGTGACAAGCCAGCACAGCAAGGTTCGTTCGCCACTGCTCGCGCTATTGCCATTGTGTCGTCAGTGCAACCATCACCAATCAGGGTAATTTTGATTTTATCGGCTGGGTAGTCCAATGCGGCTACGTTACGAATTTTCGCCGCAACCACAGATGCTTCATTATAAGCGGGCAAGATCAGTTCGATGCTTGGCAAATCATCATCGGTCAAACATTGATTCACCAGCTCATCGCTTTTGCGTGAAGCCAGCAAGCGCAGCAATAACGGGTAAAGCACATGGTGATAAACAATCACAAAACCGATAAACAGCGCGAGAATTTCCATCATGACTGATGGCCTAAGCTGTGGTATCGACTGGCCATTTTGCGTACGTCGTTGTTACCAATCACAAAGTTACGTACGGTTTGACCAAATGACTCAATCGCTACTGCCGGAAACAACTGAAGGATCAGCTGTTGTAGTGCCACTCTAAGTTGGTCCGCATCACCCACCGGCACCAATCGTCCAGTCAATGGACACAGCGTTTCTTTTACTCCGCCCGTATCACTGGCTACCACCGGCACCCCACAAGACTGGGCTTCGAGTGGCGTTAGTGGATAACCTTCTTTAAAAGAGGGTAGGCAAAATATATCAATGGCCTGATAAAAGCTGGGCATATCATCGATATTGCCCAAAAAATGAACCCGCATTCCGTCCATACAGGTTTGTACTATTTGTTTAAGCGCGTGCTCTTCTTCGCCTTGCCCTGCTAAAACCAAATGCACGTCTTCAGGCATATATTGCACCGCTTCAAGCAAGGTTTTATGGCCTTTTATCGCGATTAAACGGGCAGCACAACCAATAACTATGGCGTTTTCAGGCAAGCCTAATTGTACTCTTGCCCTAGCTTTGTCGCCGGGTTTGAAGCGCTGGGTATCAATTCCGTTAGGGATCACCATAGGTGGCGGTATCTTTAAATGCTTAACCATTTCAAGTGCAACCACTTCAGCATCAGCCACTAACACCGGCTTGATTATCCTAAGTAATGACTTTGCCAATACGCGGCGTTTGGGCGATTGTAGGTGCCAAGCATCGTGTTCAGTGTGAACAATGGTTTTGATGCCGGCTCTTTTGGCCGCGAGCCCGCCATACAGTAAAGGCCCAATGTGGTGGGTATGCACAACTTCAGGTTTTAAACGGTCAAAAATGTCGACCAAATCATTTATAGTCTGCCAACTTAACCCATTGGGTTTATTCAGGCAGATAATTCGGTCTGCGCGAGGCACCAACCGAGGCCAACGCTCGCACAATTCTTCTTTGGTGCCCTCAAGGCTAACAATATAGCTGTTGTCGGTATCTTCTGAAAATTGCTGTAGATCCAGCGCCATGGTTTCTATCCCGCCGGGCACCAAATGCTGTACTACCTGAATAGTGGTTTTGTTGTTATTTTTCATCAAGTCCTACTTAGCTGCTGGGCAGCGCTTCAAGCACATTCTGGTTAAAGTTGGGCAATCGAGCTATCACATCAACGCCGGTTATCGCTTCTATTTGAGCGATGTCATACAGTTTGTTGTTCATCAATTCATTCATCACTGCAAAGCTGATGCCAGTAAACAGACCACCGACCACGCCGAAGATCACAAAGACCAACAATGGCAGGTTTAGCGGACTAATTGGGTCAAAAGGCTTATCAATCACCTTAATTCGGTCTTTGGCTTCAAACTCGCCCAAAGAGCGTGATACCTTGGCTTTTTCGTAACGTTCCATCAAATCTTCAAAGACCTTGCTTTTAACGCTGATCTCACGTTCTAGTTCGCGCAGCACCTTTTCGTTTTTACCAAACGAACGCACTCGCTTGTCGAGAACTTTGATATTGGTTTGCAAGTGCGCAACCTCTTCTGTAAGGCGCTTAATGTTTTGTTGTTCTGTTTGTAGGGCGCTTATTTGCGACATAAGCAAATCACTTGATGCCGGCTCTTCGCCCCCCGTCTGACGAATACTCCAAAATCGTTCGATGCTCTCGGTTGATACCGGGGCTTTTTCAAACAACCGTTGCCGTTCTTGCTCTAAACGACCAATTTTGCGAAGTAACGCCTTTACGCTCGAATGTTTGTCGGTGTAACGCGCTCTTTTCATCGCCAAATCAGATTTAAGTTTGACCAGGTTATTTTCAAGTTCGGCCAATACTGGGTCCAGTTCGAGTACTTTATTTTGCAGATTGCCAATCACCAATTTGGCGCCGGCCAGTTGTATTTGCTTTTCTTCGAGCACGCTTTGTGAATGACGCAACCGAGAAAGGTTCAGTTGATGAGATTCGGGCAACTCATCAGCATGGTTGCGTTTATACTCAGCCATTCGCTCTTCGGCATCACGCAAGGTCAGCTCAAGTTGTTCTAGCTCTTGCTTTAAAAAGGTTTCAGAGCTGCTAATAGATGATTGCCCCGGCGCCAATAGGCTAGTGATAAAGTGCTTACTGACCGCATCGAGGGTCTTTTTCATCTGACGTGGGTTGTCTGAAAACATCGTGATACTAATCAGATTAGAACCAACCAATTGCACGGTAATGGCCGACGACAACAAACCAATTTGGTATTCCATTTGCCCTTCATCCAAAGGCTCTTTACCTGTTGATAACTCTTCAACCACACTGGTTAAAATATGACGGCTATGGAGTAAGGTTTTGAGCCCAGAGATGCGCCCTTTAAGATTGGTATCAACGGTTAAATCGGTTAAATATGGGTTGTCTTTGCCTGTCTCTTGCACCAAAAACGACATATGACTTTGGTATTTTGGAGTCGACATGACCGACACCAAAATGCCCAGTAATGGCAACAATATAATCGGCAAAAAGATGGTGTAACGCTGGCGCCAGGCACCAGCCATTATGGTATAACTGCGAGTCAGTAACGGCGACGACATCAAAAGCTCCGGGGTTTAAAAGTCACGACGGCCACATCAATGCCCAGCCGGGGGTCGTATTCGACCACTGTTTTGTTTTCGGTTTTGTGTTGAGTAATGTCTTTGGCGTTGCCCAAGACTTTAATCAAACTTGAAGTGCGCTTTTGCGCGGTGCCAGCACATACCAGTGGGTTTTTATCGGCGCACGACCCCATGGTTAAAGTCGCCAACATCAACTGTGTTTGAGTTGCCAACTGCCGAGCTTGCATCAGTTGCAAAGCATTGGGCAACGCATGACCTGCTTGATAGGTCAGGCGCAGTTGGTGCGACTGGTTAGGTTTATCAAGCTTATTTGGTTGATACGACTTTTCCGCTTGGCTGTTTCCATCAAAAATCCACGGTTCGTGTTTTGGCGCAGCAGTAGGTTTGTCGCTACTGGCACGAACAGAGGCCAGCAGTTGGTTAACCGTCACCGCCTTTGCCTTGGGTTGTTGTTGATTTTGCTGTACAGCACTTTGAGCGATGAGCATTTGCAGCTCTGCTGGGTATTGCGGCTCGGTTGATGTACAGCCTTGAATTGCCAGCAAAGCTAGCGCTGCTAGTGCGGCCTTTGGCCTTAAAGCGATAGCGTTAATGCTGAGCATATTGAACCCTCTCACTATTAGTTAACTTGCTAGCCAAGGCAGTGATAGCCCCGCGCCAATGATGTACTTGCTGGGCAGGTAACACTTCTACATCAACCCATTGGTTGGGCACTTGTTCTGTTAACTTAGTCAACAATTGTTTTGCCTCTATATTCGTTTTGGCGGTTTTAAACAACCAATTCATCCATCGCCTGTCTTCAATGCCCAGTGCTATTGCTAACAACTTGGCGTTGATGTCGGGCTGAGCTACGCACTCTTGCAATGCCGGGTACATCAGCTGAAAATCAGCCTCGCGGCCGTCTACCGGATTAAACGGTTGTCCGGTTGGCATTCGGCCATGCCACTGTAAATAACCTTGGGCTTTGCTTTGCCACAGGTAAAAACCACCAGCCATTCGCATTGCACTCATGTTATACAACCACACACTTTTGCCTTGGCGTTGCAAAGCGCTGATTGTTTGTTTGTTGGCGCCAAAGCCCTGATTTACCAGCGCAGAATCTAACATTGGCGTTAACTGTTGGTTTTGTGTCTTGTTCAATTGGCCAACAAACGAAGCCATTGGCAGTGCGTTTTGCCACTGGGCCAAATTGGCCGAAAACTTGCCCAACTCAGCGCCTGTCAGCAATTCCATCTCATCAACAACCGCAAACTGCGGCAGTGGCAATTGTTCGGCTTTTAGCATTCGATTCAGTGCGGCCAACTGTCGTTGCTTTAAAACTGGCTGGTTTTTATAGTGACCATCGAGTCGTTTTACTGTGGTGTAGTCCAGTGCCGGCTGTTTGAAATATTCATGATATAACTTTAAATCTGCCACATAAGGCGCAAGTGTTTTACTTATCTGCTGTGCAGACATATCTTCGGTGATAACACCCGGTGTTGCCAATGGTGCCGACAGCGCAGTAAGTCCTAACTTATTAAGGTAGCGGTAATCACACGTTAAAGTGGTTTGCGCGTTATTTTTCAATGAATGAAACCAGCCCCAGTGAGGTGCCTTTTCATGATAAATACCGACCGATTGGCGAATTGATGGCAGTTTAACGTTGAGTACTTTTATGTCAAATGCGCTATTGGCGAGCATTTTGCCGTCTTTTTTCAGGGTTAATACGCCGCTGACAGATTGGTTCTTCACGGGGATAAGTAAATTGATGCGCCGCGACAGCTGGGCAGGTAAACGCAGCATTTTACCGGGATAAACACTTTGCAATTCGTTTGCGCCAAGCGACAACAAGGTTGCCGACCCTTGGGGCCTTTGATATCGCCATACGCCTTGGCGTACTTCGGCCACCAAAGAGTCATCGCTTAGGGTCAGTTGTAACTGAACATTGTTCAGTGCATGTGTTGAATTGACTTTAAAATCTAGTACAGCAAAACCATTAGCCACACTCACTAACGGTTCAAGTCGTTTAATTGATGGAACATCAGGTTGCCATTGCTCAGTAAAGTGAACTTTGGTGATAGACACCTTTTGTTGTGCGGTTTTATCAATCTTTGCTGGCGTATTGGCCACTTGCCATTTTTGTTCGAAACGCTGTTTCAGCGCCTTTATTAATAAAGCTGTATCGCGTCCCTGCGCAGCCCCTGGAGAAAGAAATACACCCGACAGATAGTTGTCGTGTGTGGTTTGTCCTGAAAAATCTAAATACAAACGGCCATCAGTGACCTGTACATAAGTCGTGACTCGTTGACTGGGTTTATCGCCAAACAACTGCCACGGGCTGCCATCAATTAAGGCCTCTTGGTATTGTCCGGCCAAATAATCTGAACTTATCCATTGTTGCGCCGACAAGTTGCGTTGCCACACGGTTTTGCCTTGCGCACTAATATGCTGGTTTTGCTGCCTTGGCAGGTTTTCCCATTCGCCTTGCATCGCAAACCATAAAGTCACTTGCCAGCGTCCGTTGGGCACATCTAATGTCAGGCTTTTAATGCCTTCAATGCCATCACGGGTTAGGGCGTTGCCTGAAACTGAGTTTCTAGACCTAAGGTGTTGACCTTTTATCCCTGCAAAAGCCGGTGTAATTTGTGTCATTCCCCTTAATACCGGGCTATCTGGCGAACCTAGGTCGTATCCCATTGACGCCGCACTAAAATCGGCAGCGCGAGTGATAGCCACATGATTAACCGAAATTTTTTCTTCGTTGTCACTAAAGACAATAAATTGCTGCCATTGCTGCCAGTTCAATGGGCGTTTATCGCCAGTTTTCAAACCAAACATTGGCAAATTGATGGTAAACCGGCCCGGCGTGACGACACGTTCGACATTGGCACGAGAGTTATAACCTTGCGAGCGATTATCATCAAAGCGCAAAATAACAATGCGCGGCTCTTTGTCGTTGTTAATTCCTTCGATCACCAATTCGCTGTGCTCATTTACCAGCTTGGTCAGGGTTTTGGTTTCAAAATGTTGAGGTAAAGACACCGGCTCGTCTGTCAATACATGACTTTGAGTGGCGTAGCTCCCGCCACTAAAAAGCATAAGAAGCAGCGCTGCAACCCCAAAAGAGAGAGAAACCTTAAACATTACCCTATACCGCCTGTATCAGGCCGTTAATTTTACCTGCCACCGAATCCCAGCTTTCCTTGGCGACCGTTTCTTGTCTGAGGCTGCTAATTTCGGCGGTTTCTAATTGAGTAGCGCGAATGGCGCGAGCAAAACCGTCAACACCACTGGTAATTTGTACAAATCGACTGTACTGCTGCGCTTGTGGAAAATCGACACTGACAATGGGCTTGCCAGTGGCCATGTACTCGCGCAATTTCAATGGGTTACTAGCGATGATCTGTTCATTAAGGATAAAGGGCAACAATGACACCTGCCAATGTTGAGAGTATCCCGGCAAACTGGTGTGGGGTTTCTCGCCTAAAAAGAACACGTTTTGAAGCGTTTGCAAACGACTGATATCGGCTTTTGCTGCACCGACGAAAACAAAATTCCAATCGGTCATTAAACAAGCCAAATCATACATCAAGTCCAAATCAATCCACGGCGCAATGCTGCCATAAAATCCGGCGATAGGTTTACCTTCGGGTAAATCGGCGGCTTTTGCACAGGGCGTGTAAAACAACCGGGTATCGACGCCATGCGGTACTAAATGAGTTTTCCCGTTGGGAAACTTATCGACTAGCTTGTCGCTAGTAGCGACAATTAAACCGGCCTGCTCAGCCAATTCGGTTTCAAAACGGCTGACCGCATCATGGTCAACACCATCTAAAGATGAAAAGTCATCGCAGCAGTAATATAAAACCACCGGGTCAACCAAACCAGTATTGTGAATATAGTACAAAGCATCCACAGCATTAGGTAAAGTTATCCAAATAACTGGTCGAGCACGATGCTCAGACGGTCGAACATTACGTTTGAGCAAACGATAAAGCAAAAAACGATTTAATTTGCGGGCCAGCGTACTACCCAAAAAAGGCAAGTACTGGGGTTCTACTACGTTAAATGAATTATTGGTGATCACATTAACAGTTTGCTTTTGAATCTCTCGCGGGGCTTTTGTAGATAACAATTGGCTACACATACGCCCGAGTTTATTAAAAACTCGCTTGGCATCGTGCCAGTTGATTTTAGGCGTACGCAAACCAAGTGAATTAACCCAAGTGACCTCATATTGCGTCGCCATGGCCTTAATAATATGTTGAGTGGAGCTAGGCAAGCCCCCCCAATCTTCACCAAAAACAATCAGTTGTGGTTTCATTTAACGCGATTCCTCTAATGATTTAATGATTTTGGCTGGAATGCCCCCGGCCAGAACACCCGGTGGTAAATCATGCGTTACTACGCTGCCTGCGGCGACAATAGTGCCTTTGCCAATTCGAACGCCCGCCATAACCGACACTCCGGTTGCCAGCCAAACATCGTCTTCTAGAATAATGTCGCCGATTTGGCTATCAAGATCAGGTTTACCTGCGGCGCGGTCTTGTGCGTTTACCGGGTGACCCGGATATCCCGCTAAAAGCGCGCGACCAGCAATGCGCACGTTATCGCCAATCGACACTTGCGTGCCCACTGCAATGGTGGTCTGCCAACCGACATCGACATTACTACCTATGGTCAATTGTGGTTGTTTATTGTCGGCCATTTTCACTGTGCGACCAGTAAAGGTTGTCTGCCCGCTGATACGAGTGCGTTGGCCAACAGCAATTTTCAAAGGTCCGCTGATATATGGCAAACCGCCATAAAGATAAAGTTGTTTGGCATTGCCGTCTAAAGAAGCTTTAAACAGTGGCGTCCAATAACAAACTCGCAAAACCGTTTGAATAGAGCGCGTAACGCTTAGATGAATAACGAGTAAAGGTTTACTTAGCACTTTCATTTGTGGCAACTCAAAGTGAAGCATCTGCCACGCGCATTGATAAAGCATACGCGACAAAGGGGAATTACCCGCTTTAAGCCAGTGTTTTGCACTATGTAACATATAAACCCCCTTGAAAGTGATTCGACATATAAAGTCGCTGGGGTAGGTAGTGCACAACTCGGTCCAACTTTTTACCTCTATCGAAGTCAGTTGTTATATAGTTTAAAATCAGATAGTTAGAGAACTTAGTTGCAAAGTCATTAACAAGTTATCATCATAAAATTGCATATTGCAACGTACGAACTGGTTGCTTTTTTTGCAAAATGCAATGTGCGACATGAGTTGGGGGTGCCGCAAAGCAGAGAGAAAATACAAGGACAGTCACTATCCAAAACACAAGCATAGAGCATAGGGCAGGACAGTCACCATCCAAGAATAAAAAGTAACCGCATTAACCGGCGGTATTCTTGGCATATGACGCTAAGAGCTCACTTTTGAGTATTTTCATGTTGGCAAAGAAGGGGATAGCAGGTTTTTATTCGATTTTCATAAATACAGCCCACGCCAATCTGAACAATGGCGTTAGCCGTTGCTCGATTAATGGTTAAAGCAGATATTTTGTCGGGTAGAAACGTCAGCCAACACCACGGTGAAATTTTTGCCCGTTTTGGTCGGCATGAAAATGCAATGCTGAAGCCCTACCCGCAAAACCAGCGAACTTACCTTCAAAATTTTGAACCAACTCAAGCCAGTCATCTTCTGTAATATTCAGCGCTTCTAAAACACCAAGTTGGTCTTCGTCAATGTAGCCTTTTTTGCGAGGGTGAACGCAACGTCCTGTACACTCGGCCAATGCTAAATAATCAATCAACGAAAAGTGAATGCCATTGTCTTCTTGGTTCGTCGTAAACGGCAAAAGCGTTTTTGGCTGGCATTGGGGTTGCGAGGTTGGCTGGCTTTTATTTTGTTTACTCGCTTTTTTAGCTTTGGCGAATGCTTTGATTCGTTCTTGAATAGAAGTAAAATCACTATCTTCAAGGCCTTTAGCAATACCAGATCTCACCGGGTTTAAATCAACGTACATCATACAACCCAAAACCGCCATGTCATCTAATAAGGCCTGCGATTTAAACCTCGACTCCCAAAAATGACCAGTGCACTTATCTTCTTTGTTGGCTCTACAAGCAATGTG
>CALKGI010000279.1 GCA_938085045.1 uncultured Alteromonadaceae bacterium | reverse complement strand
GCAAAAAAGCTCTCACTATATTGGTAGGAGCGCCCAGTTCGCTATCGCCGCTAGTGTTGCATTAGTCAGTGTAATGGGGGTTCAGCAATATCAGGAGTCGGCTGATGATTATTCTCCGCTGGCAGTGCTGCAAACAACAGGACCTGTTAATGGCAATATTTCCCCTGTCAGCCTGTCTGTTGCTAATCCTGCGGTTGATCAACGCGAAGTTCAGCGTGATGTATTAAGGCAACAGCAGCGAATCAATGCTTTGTTATTCGATCATCAACAGCAGCTTAAACTCAATGCGAACAGACCAAAAGATTCGGACCAGTAAAGTCTCAAAGGCCATCGTTAAGGTGGCCTTTATGTTTGCCCCTCATATATCCCCTAACATAGACCGGCACATACCCCGGCAGACAGGATCTCAAAAACTCAATGGATAAGTGGTTAGTTTTACTTTTGTTATGCGGTGCAGCATCTGCTATTGCCGCCACACCTTCATCTTCAGATACCCAATCGGTCAAAATCAAACAACCGAGCGAACAACAGTCTCAAGAACAACCTTCAAAACAGACTGAAACACAACTACCGACCCAAGTAAAACCGCCCAATGTTGATGCGGTGCTCTCGCAGGTCAGGCGTTCTTTGAACACCCTTAATTACGAAGCTTCTTTTGTATTGATGCGTGGTAAATTCGCCGAACCTTACAATTGGATGCACGGTATTTACGAAGGTGTTGAAATTGAATATATGCGCTCGCAAAATGGTGCAAATATAGAGATCGTTCGCAAAGGAGATTTAGTTGGTTATTTTGAAGCAGAGAGTAAACCTCATTCTGTTCGCTCCAAGGCTATACAAGGTGTGTTGCCAACATTGTTTTTTGATGAGGAAATAGTTTTAGGAGATTATTACTCCATAGCTGTAGGTGGTCGTAGCCGGGTGCTTGACCGTGCTGCACAACTTTTCAAAATTGTAGCCAGAGACGACTTTCGTTTTAATTACTGGTTGTGGCTTGATATCAAAACAGGACTAATTCTAAAGTCGGCACTTGTGTCAAAACAAGGCGAAGTGCTTGAACAATTTCAAATTACCCACCTTAACGTGCTCGAACAACCTCCGAAACTGGCGCAAAAGCTCAGTGAAACCGCACTGCCTGCGCCGATAAAACCTACTGTCAACACCAATAGCGCATCACGTTGGAAAGTTACATGGCTACCGCAGGGATTCAAAATAGTCTCAACCAATCAACATAAACTGTCGTTAACTGGAGAGTTCACAGATTATATATTAGTGACAGATGGTTTGGTCGAATTGTCTATTTTTGTCCAGCAGCCGCTGAACAACAAAATTAAAGGTGGTCATTTACGCAGTGGGTCAAACGTGGTTGCGGTGCATCACGCCAATGGTTTTGATGTGTCGGTGATTGGTAAGGTTCCAGCCATTACTGCCGAAAGAATAGCAAAATCGGTGACATCGGGGTAACAAAATGCTCGAAGAAAAAGGCAAGATAATCTCCATCGAAGATGACTTGGTGTGGGTTCAGACTCAAATCAAAACCACTTGTGGCACCTGTAAAGCCAAAGATAGCTGTGGTACGAGTGCTGTTGCTAAGGCGTTTTCACCCAAACCCAATGTTATTTCTGTGCAAACTGACATGAGTGTTAAGGTTGGCGACAACGTTGTGCTTGGAATCGATGAAGGTTTTGTCGTGCTGAGTTCTTTCTATGTTTATATTTTGCCTATATTCGGTTTTATGTTGTTTGCTTTGCTTGGTGAACAAGTGCTCGAATCGCAAAATCTACTTGGTGAATTGACCACTGTATTACTGGCTTTTTTTGGTGGCTGGCTGGGTTACCTGCTTGCACGCAGAAAATTGGCTAACGTTGCCTGTCGTAACAATGAAAACATATTGTTGTTATCTGTTGACACGGATCAGATCCCAATTACATTCACACCTAGTTGTAAATAAAATCCAGCTAAGCTGTAAATCGTTGGTGATTGCTTTCATTTCAGTGTAAAATCGCGCCCTGTTTATTTTTTGAATTTAACACAAGAATCAGCGCACCTATATGAAGCCAATGAAGCACATTCGTAATTTTTCAATTATTGCCCATATTGACCACGGCAAGTCCACATTGTCCGATCGCCTGATCCAAACCTGTGGCGGTCTTGATGAACGCGAAATGCAGGCCCAGGTGCTCGATTCGATGGATATCGAACGTGAACGAGGCATCACCATCAAGGCGCAAAGTGTCACCCTTGATTACCAAGCCAAAGATGGTAATACCTATCAATTAAACTTCATCGATACCCCCGGACATGTTGATTTTTCCTATGAAGTCTCTCGCTCGCTAGCTGCTTGCGAAGGCGCTTTGCTGGTAGTTGATGCCGGACAAGGCGTTGAAGCCCAGACTGTAGCCAACTGTTATACCGCTATCGAAATGGACCTTGAAGTTATTCCAATTCTCAACAAAATTGATTTGCCCCAGGCAGAACCTGAGCGCGTTTGTGAAGAAATTGAAGATATTGTCGGCATTGATGCGGTAGACGCGGTGCAATGCTCTGCTAAAACAGGCATTGGTATAACCGACGTACTAGAAAAAATTGTTGCCGCGGTTCCGCCACCAGTAGGTGACAAAGACAAGCCAATGCAAGCATTGATCATCGACTCTTGGTATGACGGATATAAAGGCGTTATCTCTTTGGTTCGAGTGGTTGAAGGCGAAGTGCATAGCGGCGAAAAAATGTTGGTTATGTCGACCGGACAAATACACCAAATTGACGAAGTGGGCATTTTTACCCCAAAAGCAGAAGAGACCAAGGTACTGAGAACCGGTGAAGTGGGTTATATCATTGCCGGTATTAAAGACATACTTGGTGCTCCCGTTGGTGATACCTTAACATTGGCCCGAAATGGTGCCTCTGAACCGTTACCCGGATTTGAAAAAGTTAAACCTCAAGTATATGCCGGTATGTTCCCGGTCAGCTCAGATGATTTTGAAAACTTCCGTGATGCGCTAACCAAATTAAGCCTCAATGATGCGTCGTTGTTTTTTGAACCTGAATCATCATCGGCATTGGGTTTTGGTTTTAGGATTGGTTTTCTTGGCATGTTGCACATGGAGATCATTCAAGAACGTTTAGAAAGAGAATACGATCTTGACCTTATTACTACCGCACCCACGGTTATTTACGAGATCACCAAAATTGATGGCGAAGTCATTCAGATAGACAATCCATCAGATTTGCCACCGGTAAACAACATTGAACTGATTGGCGAACCGATTGTTGAAGCGCATATTCTGGTGCCTAAAGAATATCTGGGCAATGTCATTACTTTGTGTATTGAAAAACGTGGTGTTCAAACCAATCTGTCATATCACGGTAATCAGGTGCAGTTGACATATGACTTGCCAATGGCCGAAGTGGTGATGGACTTTTTTGACCGCTTAAAGTCTACCAGTCGCGGTTATGCCTCACTTGACTACAATTTCAGTCACTTTCAAACCGCCGACATGGTCAGACTCGATATTTTGATCAACAGTGAAAGGGTGGATGCTTTGGCCGTTATTGTTCATCGTTCACATTCTCAAAGCCAAGGTCGTGATTTGACCGAGAAATTAAAAGAACTGATCCATCGCCAAATGTTTGATATTGCCATTCAGGCGGCGATTGGCACGCACGTCATTGCACGAACAACCGTTAAACAATTGCGTAAAAACGTTATTGCCAAATGTTATGGTGGTGATATTTCTCGAAAGAAAAAATTGTTGAAGAAACAAAAAGAAGGTAAAAAACGGATGAAGCAGGTCGGTAATGTAGAACTGCCGCAAGAAGCGTTTTTAGCTATATTAAAAGTTGGAAAATAAGGACGAATTATGGCCAGTTACTTTGCAGTATTTTTAGTTTTTTTGTCGCTTGGCAGTGGACTTGTTTGGTTAGTTGACGCCAAAGTTTTTGCGCCTAAACGTCGACTGGCCTTGGCTGAAGCTGAGGGGAAACTAGGCGATGATTTGGATGATGAAACCCGCGAAAAACTGATGCGTCAGCCTGCTTTGGCCGAAACTGCACAATCAATTTTTCCGGTTGTTTTGGCTATCACTATCTTCCGCTCGTTCGTTTATGAACCGTTTCAAATACCCTCAGGTTCAATGAAACCGACACTGTTGGTTGGCGATTTCATTCTTGTCGAAAAGTTTTCTTATGGTATTAAAGACCCTGTAACACGAACTACGCTGGTCGAAACCGGCAAGCCACAGCGTGGTGATGTTGCGGTATTCAAATACCCGCTAGACCCATTGGTTGACTACATTAAGCGTATTGTTGGTTTGCCAGGCGACAGAATTCTTTACAAAGATAAAATGTTGTTTATTAAACCGTCTTGTGACAATGACCCTAAAAACTGTAATGACTTTCAGAAAATAGAGCCTGAGCTTATCAGCCAAGGCGTATTTAATAATGGTGAAATGCCACTCGACTTGCTCAAAGAAGATTTGCTGGGTATTAAACATGAATTACTACACAACCCAATATTTAGAAGTTCTCGCAGCGAGGACTATTATCAGCAAAATGGCACTGCTATTAACGAATGGGTCGTGCCTCCGGGGCATTATTTTGGTGTAGGAGATAACCGAGATAACAGTCGAGATAGCCGCTTTTGGGGATTTATTCCAGAAGAAAACTTTGTTGGCAAAGCGGTGTTTATTTGGATGAGCTTTGAGAAACTGCGCGACCCAGATGATTGGATCCCAACTTGGATCCCAACCGACGTCCGTTTTGGGCGGCTTGGCAAGTTTTAAAGGATATTGACACCAACGATATGAAATTAGCGGTTGAAAAGTTATACAAACGGATAGATTACCAATTTAACAGTTCAAAGCACCTTGAGTTGGCTCTGACACATCGCAGTGCCAAGGGTGAACACAACGAACGTTTGGAGTTTTTGGGCGATTCTATTTTGTCTATCGTTATTGCTGATGCCTTGTATCATCAATTTCCCAAAGCCCAAGAAGGTGATTTGAGCCGAATGCGCTCGACCCTAGTTCGTGGCCAAACCCTAGCTGAAATTGCCATTGATTTTAAACTCGGTGAATTTTTACGCCTTGGCCCTGGCGAATTAAAAAGCGGCGGATTTCGTCGTGAATCAATTCTTGCCGATGCCGTAGAGGCCATTATCGGCGCGGTTTATCTAGATTCTGATATGGAAGTTTGTCGCGCTGTGGTGCTAAATTGGTATGAATCGCGGTTAAAAGCCATTAAACCCGGAGTCGGTCAAAAAGATCCCAAAACCCAATTGCAAGAATACCTACAAGGTCGAAAGTTGCCTCTGCCCATTTATTCGGTGATCGCCACCAAAGGTCAGGCGCACAATCAAGAATTTACTATTTCGTGCCTAGTTGATGGGTATAAAGAATTTATTGCCAAAGGCACCAGCAGGCGTAAAGCCGAACAGAAGGTAGCACAAATGACCCTTGATACAGTAACCGGTGCAAATGATGGAAAATAACACGTTTTGCGGCCTAGTGGCGATAGTGGGTCGTCCCAACGTTGGTAAGTCAACCTTGCTCAACAACCTACTCGGGCAAAAAGTCAGTATTACTTCGAAGAAGCCGCAAACTACCCGTCACCGTATTATGGGTATTCACACCGAAGACCAACATCAGGTTGTTTATGTTGATACTCCCGGGTTACACATCGAAGAAAAGCGTGCCATCAATCGTTTAATGAATAAGGCGGCGGCGAGCTCGATTCGAGACGTCGAGTTGGCTATTTTTGTTGTTGATAGCACTCGCTGGACCGACGATGACGAAATGGTTTTGACCAAGCTGAAGCAGGGCAAAGTTAAAGTTGTCGTGGCCGTCAATAAAATCGATTTAATTGAAGACCGGGATAAAATGCTGCCCCATTTGCAGTGGCTTGGTGAAAAACACGACTTTGAACACATCATTCCAATTTCAGCTGAAAAAGAAACTGGCCTTGAACATATACACAAAGTCGTGAAAGAGGCATTGCCTTCAAGTGAATTTTACTTCCCGGAAGATTACATCACCGATCGCTCTCAGCGTTTTATGGTGGCAGAGATAGTACGAGAAAAACTGATGCGTTTTACCGGTGACGAATTGCCGTATTCTGTGACCGTCGAAATTGAACAGTTTAAATGGCAACCCAAAGGGATTTGGCACATCAATGCCCTTATCTTGGTTGAACGCGAAACACAAAAACGCATGGTCATTGGTAACAAGGGTGAAAGACTCAAAACCATTGGCCGTGAAGCGCGCAAAGATATTGAGTATCTTCTGGACAACAAAGTCTTTTTAGAACTGTGGGTTAAAGTTAAAAGTGGTTGGGCCGATGACGAACGCGCCCTGCACAGCCTCGGTTACAGAGGCGACCAATAACGAGGTGCGTTATGACAGCACAAGTTCCCTGTTTTATCCTTCATCGCAGGCCATTTCGTGAAACCAGTCTCATTATTGAGGTGGTGGCACAAGGTTATGGCCGTCTTAATCTGGTTTTAAAAGGCGCTCAAAGCAGCAAAAAATCTACCACCAGTGGTATAAGTCAGGTTTTCTGTCCATTGTTGCTAAGCTTTAGCGGTGCAGGGGAGCTCAAAACTGCGCTATCGCTTGAAAGTAGCGGCCCGCCAGTTGTTCTGCAAGATAAATTTCTCTACAGCGGTTTTTACATCAACGAAATCATCTGTCGCTTATGGCCACAAAACGTTGATAGTGACGAGTTGTTTGAACTGTACACCACACTGCTTGATGACTTGTCACAAACTCAACAATTACCCCAGCCTAATGCGCATTTTCTTGAAATGCTACTGCGTCGATTTGAATTCAACTTACTGCGGATGCTCGGTTTTGGCATTGATTGTAGCTATACCTTTGGTGGTAATGAGGCTATTGAAGCTGGGCAGTTTTATCGTTATATTCCTGAAGAGGGTTTTGTATTGTCGCACAAATCCTATAGTGGTCAGGCCTTAATTAGTGGTGAAGATATTGTCGGGATAGGTCAGATGAATTTGACCAATCCAAAGATATTAAAAGCGGCCAAAAAGTTGGCCAGAGTTGCACTGGCGCCTCTTTTGGGTGGGAAACCCCTAAAAAGTCGCGAGTTGTTTGTCAACCTTTAATAATTCCTTAATTAAAAACAAAGAGAATCCAACATGAATAAGATTTATCTGGGTGTTAATGTCGATCATATCGCAACCTTACGTCAAGCCCGTGGTACTAACTATCCTGAGCCGGTTCATGCCGCTGCTATAGCCGAAAATGCCGGTGCTGATGGTATCACTATTCACTTGCGTGAAGACCGCCGCCATATCCAAGACCGTGATGTTTATTTAATGAATAGCACCGTACAGACGCGCTTGAATTTAGAAATGGCCGTCACAGACGAAATGATTAAAATCGCCTGCGAAATTCGCCCGGCATTTGTTTGTCTGGTACCTGAAAGCCGCGAAGAACTGACCACAGAAGGTGGTTTAGACGTCATTGGTCATAAAGAAAAAATCGCTGATGCGGTTGCGCAGCTGACCGAAGCTGGCATCAAAGTGTCATTGTTTATTGATGCCGACAAAGAACAAATTAAAGCGGCTAGCGATGTTAAAGCCCCGTACATTGAAATCCACACCGGCCATTATGCGGATGCACTGGATGAAGAAGAGCAGGCTCAAGAGTTGGCCGAAATCATCGAAGGTGTAGAATACGCTGACGGACTGGGTATCATTGTTAATGCCGGTCACGGTCTTCATTACCACAATACAGCCGCTATCGCTGCTATTCCGCAGATATTTGAGCTTAACATTGGTCATTCTATTATTGCTCGCGCAGCGATTGATGGCATGGAGAAGGCGGTTAGAGATATGAAAGAGATCATGGCTGAAGCTAGAAGATAGGCTGCGAGAAGGAAAAGCTTAAATGATCTCACACGGAGGCACGGTGACACGGAGGTTCACTAAGAAGAGCAAAAAGTAAAAAGAGTTTTTTTGGGAAAAGATTAATAGATGGGGAATTGTGATCTATTTTTTATCTTTCTTTCCCTGCTTTCTTTTCTCTGTGAACCTCCGTTGCTCCGAGCCTCCGTGTGAAGCTCTTGATCTTAAGGCCTTGCCTATTATTGAGCTGCACTAGCAGCATTAGAAGCCCGCCAATCAGCGCAATCCTCAAGTAAGTTATCCATCTCATCAATCAGCTCATATAACTCCGGCATCACGTCATCAGCATCACCGCTTTTCTTTACATGAGTCTCAATCATTTCGGCGAGATTTTTCAATCTTGGCACCCCGGTATAACAACAGGCACCATGCAATTTGTGAACATGCTTTAAAATAGCCTCATGGTCTTCTTTATCTGTCGCCTGAGAAATAGAATCTCTGGCAGCGGGAATACTGTCGAGCAGCATGTTGAGCATGTCTATCGCCAAATCAGTTTTGCCACCGGCTCTTTGTCGTGCTAGTGCCCAGTCTATTCGCTTGGTTTGTGGCAGGTCTAGATCTTCTTGGTTCGACCCAACTGGCTTCTGAGGGATTTGCTCTGTTTGAGGTGCGTGCGCGGCTTGTTCTATAGGCGCATAAGGTATTTCAAGTACAGGCAATTGCTTTGGTATGCCCACTTGAATGTGCTCCAATCGAGAGAATTGAACAATCGACTGACTCAACACCTGTTCATCGATGGGTTTGGTCAGATAACCATTAAAGCCAACTTCAAGTAAACGTTCTTTTTCGCCAGATAGGGCATGGGCGGTGACCGCAATAATCGGGGTATCTTTATTTAAAGACGAACCTTGTATTTGTTGACAAGCAGTGATGCCGTCCATAATTGGCATTTGAATGTCCATGAAAATCATGTCAAAGCGTTTGATGGTACACAACGCCAGTGCCTCTGCACCATTTCTGGTGACTTCGACAGTATCCACCAACTCTAGCAACAAAGTGGTGATCAATTTCAAATTGGCCTCATTGTCATCTACAGCCAACACTCTAAGTGGCGATCTTTGAACAACAGGCGGGCTGATTTGATTTTCTTGTTGCGTGGTTTGTTCAGTTTTTGACAGTGCTTTGGCCAGCTTACGATGGTTCACCGGTTTGCTCAAACAGGCCTCAATTCCACTGCCAAGTAGAATGTCTCTCATTTTTTGCGATAGAGCATCGGTCAGTAAATACAGTTGGTCGCAGACGGGACGTATCTGATCAATCAGAGGTTTGATTTCATCAAGCACATTAGGACAGCGTTTTTGACTGAGCAGTGCCATATCAAATCTAGAGGTGTTTTTATTCAGTTGCTGTAAAGCATTTTTATCACCCAGTGACGTTACTGTGATGCCCCAAGATTCCAATAACTCGGTCGTTGCGTTTCGAGTATGAAGGTCTTGCTCAAAATACAGTAGTGAACGTTTTGCCAAAGATTGAATGGGCAAGGCTGATGACAGTGGTGCTGTGTGCAAAGTACAGCAAAAAGTGAATTCAAAAGTCGAGCCTCGATTCATTTCACTTTTCATGGTGATATTGCCATGCATTTCTTGGGCTATTTTCTGCGAAATAATAAGGCCTAGTCCGGTGCCACCATAACGGCGGGTAATAC
The DNA here is from genome assembly GCA_938085045.1 of uncultured Alteromonadaceae bacterium. Classification (GTDB taxonomy): domain Bacteria; phylum Pseudomonadota; class Gammaproteobacteria; order Enterobacterales; family Alteromonadaceae; genus JABSOG01. The sequence continues at coordinate 3,056 of CALKGI010000279.1, read as the reverse complement.
TGCTGTCGGCTTGACCAAAAGCGGCAAAGAGGCTTTCTTGCTGCTGCGGCTGAATGCCTATACCTGTGTCAGATACCACAGCTTTTAACAGCACTTTTTCAAAGCCGCGCTCACCAATGGATAAGTCTACCGTCACTCTACCTTTTTCGGTGAATTTGATGGCATTACCAATTAAATTGACCAGCACTTGTTTGATTCGGGTTGGGTCGGCAATCAAATCATCTGGTACATCAGGCGACAGCCGTAATGAAAACTCCAGTTCTTTATCAACCGCACTAGGGGCTAATAATGTGGCAACCTCATTAATGGTATCGCGCAATGGAAAGGGAATATTTTCAAATACCATGCGCCCAGCGTCGAGTTTAGAAAAGTCGAGAATGTCATCAATAATGATCAGCAAAGAGTTGGCTGAATTGGCTATCGTTTCAAGGTAATCGCGTTGATTGTCTTTTAATGGGGTTTTGAACAATTGTCGAGTAAAACCAATTACGCCGTTAAGTGGGGTACGTAGCTCATGACTCATATTGGCCAAAAATTCGGATTTAACGCGGTTGGCTTCAAGCGCCTTGCGTTTGGCTAGATTGAGTTCAACATTTTGAATCTCAATCTGTTCCATGGTTTCAGTCAAGTCACTGGTGGTTTGGTCGACGTTTATTTGCATCTCTAAATGAATGGCATTAAGCGACTTGGCGACCGTATTAATGCCATTTTTCAATAAGTCGAGCTCACCAGTAAGGTCTTCTTCTATATATACATTGCCCGTGCCTGCACCAATGGCATTAATTGCTGTGACCATGGTACTGATTGGACGGATAACCCGTTTGACCAGCTTGGCCGAAAAAAACAGGCTGATCATCAGACCCAATAAAATGACGCAAAAGCTGACGATGAGCGCCGTTCTTTGGCCGACTAAGGCCTCATTTTGGTTAATTTGCACTGCGATATAACCAATCAGCTTATCGTTGACTTGTTCGGTGACTTCAGAGGTGTTGAGTTCGGTATAAATGGGAGAATAGAATACTAAATAATCTTGGTCTTCAAATACTTGTGTGTATGTGGGTAATGGTTGAGACTCTAACATCGACAAGCGAGCTAGGTCGCGTTGGTTGCCACTGAATAATACTAATTGCTGAGCGGCGTCATAAACGGCAATATTGTTGATAAGTGATGAGTTCTTGCGGTGACTAGAATAAATCAATCGTTTGAGCTTACGTTTGTTTTGCTCGAACAATGGAGCTTCGCTGGCGATAGACAGGGTTTCGGTAATGTTGGTGGCTTGTTGCTGTAACTGAGTGTTAATTTCAGCAAAACGGTTAACGGTGAAATAGGCGGTGAGGGTTAAACCAGTTAACATGGTGGGCACTATGGTTAGAACCATAATCCACTCTTTGAGATCCCTTTTTTTCATGCGCGCTTTTCTTCCAGAAGAATTGGCCGACTTTTCGGTGGTTATAACCATATTACCCTGTATTTTTTAAATTGACGACAAAAATAGCTTGGCTTTAAGGGCAATTGACTTATGATCACAGCATATTTTAGTCTCGCCCAGTTTAACCATAAGAGAACAATGGCAAAATTTTATAAAGCAACGAAAAAACCTGCCAAAAGTCCGGCATCAATCGAGATAAATGTTGAACAATTCAATCATGATGGCCAAGGCATTGGGTATATCAATAACAAAATTTGTTTTGTTGAAGGTGCGTTGCCTGGTGAACGGGTAAAAGCACAGTTGGTTCAAGACAAAGCCAAAATGGCAAAGGCCCGCACCAGCAAAATTCTAGACCCCAGCCCAGAGCGTATTAACCCCCCATGCGCGCATTTTGAGCTGTGTGGCGGTTGCCAATTACAATATGCCAATAATGATTACCAACTGCAATTAAAGCAACAAGCAGTCGCTGGCTTGTTCAAACGCTTTGCGGGTATCGAGTCACTGCCATGGCAAGACAGTTTGACGGCAACAGGTTGGCAGTATCGCCGAGCGGCGCGTGTTGGCGTATGGTACGAGACGAAAACCAAAGCTTTTACCGTTGGATTTAGGCAACAAAACAGCAAGTTTTTAACACCGATAAACGAGTGTGCGGTATTGGTTGAACCTTTCAAAGATTTATTCCGTGCTTTTGCGCAAATATTGCCAACCCTCAACGTTGGGCGCGACATTACCCATCTTGAAGTGGTTGAAGCAGACAATGCCAATGTGGTGGTTATTCGTCATACGCGGGCGATGCCTAAGGCAGACAAGAAGAAACTACTGCAACTTGGTGAACAAAACCAATGGTTAATGATAAGTTCACCCGAAAAAGGCGTACTCGAAACGTTAGACGATAAAGCTTTGCCAGAATTGAATTATCGACTTGAGCCCTTAGCCCATGACAAGCATAGTGACCTGACTTTTAACATTGGTGACTTCATTCAGGTGAACAGCAGCATCAATCAACAAATGATAAAACAGGCTCACCAATGGTTGGATTTGTCATCAAATGACATATTGTTAGATTTATTTTGCGGCATTGGTAATTTTAGCGTGCCTTTGGCCTGCGTATGCGAAAAAGTTGTGGGTGTCGAAGGAGTTAGTGCCATGGTCGAACGAGCCACTGACAATGCGCTTAAAAATGGACTGGAAAACTGTGAATTCTATCAGGCCGACCTTTCACAAGAGCAGTTAAATATACCGCGAAATAAACCAATGTTTCCATGGTTACAACAGCCTTTCACCAAGGTATTGCTCGACCCAGCAAGGGCAGGGGCACAGCAAATAATGAAGCCTGTTGCGGGTTTAAAAGCACAGAAAATATTGTATGTTTCGTGTGAACCATTGACATTGGCACAAGATAGTTTTGTACTGCTAAATTCAGGTTATCAATTGACAAAAATCGCCTTGATGGACATGTTTGCGCAAACCCGACATGTTGAAGTGATGGCGTTGTTCGAACAAAAAGGATAAAACATGGTTGCCATTCGACAGTCTCATACTCAGCTTGCGGGTCAAAGTCACCTGACATTTGACCCAGAGCAATGGTTTGACGTTATTCAGCTTGTTGAAACTGAGCGTGATCAGA